>JANPIY010000194.1:0-4946 GCA_031425255.1 Planctomycetota bacterium | reverse complement strand
ATTTCTCGACTCGCTGCGTCTGCGCGGAGTGAAAACTCCGGCGGAAAACCGTACCGCAATAATTAAATCAAGTTCCGACGAGGAAAGCTCCGCTACCTATTCGCCGCGGCGCATCTCCGGCATCGATCAGCAGACGGATCTGCTCCAGCGAACGCTTGAGCGGGCCTGGGCCTGGCGCCTTGCCGATGCCACTCGACAACGCGGCGCCCATCGGGCGGATCTTGGCGAAATCGAACTTCACCTGTTTGCCGAAATACTCGGGGAACGGCTGGGCCTCGACGAAGTAGGAGGACAGCAGGACGCCGAGGGCGTCCGACCAGCCCTCGATGGAGTCCTCGATCACATAGGTGACGCGGGTCTTGCCCGGACGGGCGACCTCGGGCAGGCGCGCGACGTGGTGGCGCTGGACCGAGAAGCCCACGCCGCAGCCGCACAGCAGCAGCCACAACGCCTCCTGGAAGAAGCGCGGGCGGTCGCAGTACGACACCGTGCAGTTGTAGAGGCGCGCGTTCTTGTCGGTGATCGGCTTGCCGCCGAACTGCAGCGCGCGCTGGCTGCCGAGCACCAGGCGCTCCTTCATCGCCGCGGTGGCGAAGGCCATCTCCTCCGCGATGTCCTTGCCGGAGTAGGTCGCCGCATGCATGCCCATCACCCGGTCCACCGCTTCGCTGAAACTCTCGCGCCGTCCGATGGCTTTGTTCCACCGGGCGTACTTGGTGGTGAAGGTGTAATCCTGCAGTTGGGCGAGGGTCATGAAGGGTATCCTTGGCACCGCGCATGATGGTGCCGATGGCTCGGCGCAACCGCGAGCTTTACCCGCCTTTCGACAGGCTTTCGCCCGCCTTTCGACAGGTTTTCCACCGGTCAATCCGGGTTTTCGACACGCTTTCGACAGACCGGATGTCGAAAAGTGCCAGGAGCCGCACAGAGAAGCACTTATTTGTCTTCAGCGGATGAAGCGTCCCCGCTGCGTGATCTGATGGCCTCGCTTACCCAGCAACGCCTGACGATCACGGGGTCGGCTCTTTACAGCTGGGATTCTCACGCAGATTCCTCGCCTACTCATGGACGGGGATATCATGGATACAAAGTCCAGGGCGACCTTCGGGCCCGGGAAAGCAAGTTCCTCAGCGCGTTACGAGGTGGTGATACTCGGCTCCGGCATCGGTGGGGCGATGCTCGCCTGCATCCTCGCCAAGCGTGGGGTGTCGGTGCTGATGATTGAGGAGCTCGCCCATCCGCGCTTCACCATCGGTGAATCGCTGATCCCCGAGACCGGCGTCCGCCTGCGCATCCTGGCGGAGAAATACGCTGTTCCCGAGATCGGTTGGCTCGGCAGCTTCCATGCCCTGCGCGATAACGTCAGTTCTGCCTGCGGTGTCAAACGTGCGTTCTCGTTCATGTACCACCGCAAGGGCGAGGAGCACCGGCCGGGAGAAACCAACCAGCTGCCGACGCTGACGCCGCCGTTCGGTCCGGACTCGCACCTCTTCCGCCAGGACACCGACGCCTACCTGGCCTCGGCGGCGATGGTCTACGGTGCCCACCTGCGCCAGCAGACGAAGATCGCCCACATCGATTTCGGCGCCGACGAGGTCGCGCTCACCACCGCCAATGGCGAGGTGATCCGTGCCGGCTTCCTCATCGACGCCGGTGGTATGCGTTCGCAGGTCTCGACCCAGCTCGGGCTGCGCGATGCGGTGCCGCGTTTCCGCACCGATACCCGCGCGCTCTATTCGCATTTCATCGGGGTGAAACCCGCCGACCTGCTATTCGGAAAAAAGGGGCACGGCATGCCCTCGCCGCTCGGCCAAGGCACCATGCACCATGTCTTCGATGGCGGCTGGATCTGGATCATCCCCTTTGGCAACCACCGCCAGGCGACCAATCCGCTGACCAGCGTCGGCATGGTCCTCGATCGTCGCCAGCATCCGGTGGCCAACGGCACGCCGGAGGACGAGTTCCGTCGCATCATCGGCCAGCATCCGACCATCGCCCGGCATTTCGCCGAGGCACGCGCTGTCCGTCCGTGGGTGGTCTCGGGCCGGCTGCAGTACTCGCAGAGCCGCCTGCTCTGCCATCGCATGCTGCAGCTACCGCATGCGGCCTGTTTCGTCGATCCGCTTTATTCAAGCGGCATGTCGGTGTTGACGGTGGCGGTCGACCTGATCGCCGAGTCGCTTTTGGCGGCGGTCGCCGATGGCGACTACGCGCAGGAACGTTTCCAGCCGATCGAACGCGTGGTCAATCGCGGTTTCGACCACTACGACCACATCGTCGCGACCTCCTTCGACGCCTTCGCCAGCTACCCGCTGTGGAACGCCTGGAACCGCAACTGGGCGATGGGCAACTTCATGGGCACCTGGGGTCCGCTCAGTCTGCTGATGCGCTACATCAGCAGCGGCGACCGGCGCTTCCTCAACCTGACCACCGCGCCCGACCGCATCGGCGTGCTCAGCAGCCACCTTCCCGACATTAGAGCCGCCATGGGCGCATCGGGCCAGGACATCGCCGCAGCCACCGCCGGCAGCCAGACCCATGACGTGGCAAGCCAGCGGATCTTCGACCGCCTCGGCGCCCTGGATTTCCTGCCCGGCTACATGGGCTTCGGCAAACCTGGGCAACGCGCGCCATCATCATTCACCCTGACGAGCGGCGCGCGCAATGTGCTGTGGTATCGGCGCCATGCCGATGCCAAGTGGCGGGACTACTGCAGCTTCAGCTTGCTGGCTTATGGCTTCGAGACCTTGAAGTTCATGCTGGCGCAGGGCCGGGACTCGACCCGCCGCCTGGGCGGCGCGTGGCGTGACGTGTTCTTCGCCGACAATGGCGAATGGCGTCACCAGCCGAATGCCCTGCGCGCCCACCCCGTGCTGCCGCTGCCGGCACCGCTGCCGGTGGTGGGCGCGGCGGAGCACGCCGGGTCGACGACATGATCACGGCGCCGGCAGCGGCGCATTGGCACCAAGTGTTCCGCGACCTGCCGCGCGAGCATGGCTTCGAGGACCTGCGCATCGAAGGCCAGGTGCCGGACGATCTCGCCGGTGCGCTGTACCGCTGCGGTCCCGCGCGTTTCACCAGCGGGGATGGACCATACCGGCACTGGTTCGATGGCGACGGCGCGGTGACCGCGGTGCGCATCGGCAAGGGCCGGGCCGCGGGCGCGACGCGCCTGGTGCAGACCCGGTGGTTGCGCCGGGAACGCGCCGCCGGCCGCCAGCTCTACCGCAGCTACGCCCAGCTCGGCGTCGGCTGGCGGCGTTGGCTGACGCTGCCGAAGAACCCCGCCAACGTCTCCGTCATGCCCTGGGCAGGCCAGCTGCTGGCATTGTGGGAGGCCGGCCTGCCGATCGCCCTCGACCCGCGCACGCTGGAGACCGTCGGCGAGACCACGCTCGGTGGCCGCATCGGGCCGACCTTCTCGGCGCATCCGCACCGGGTCGGGAATGCCCAGTACAATTTCGGCGTGCGTTATGGCGCGCGCTTCGCGCTCGACCTCTATGAACTCGGTGCGCCGATCCGCCGCCTGGCGCGCATCCCTCTGCCGCGGCCGACCATCATCCATGACTTCATCGCCACGCGGCGCCACCTGGTGTTCTTCTGCCCGCCGATCCGGTTGCGCCTCGGCGCCCTCATCACTGGCCGGGGCAGTTTCTGCGACAACCTGGTGTGGGAGCCGCAGCACGGCACGGAGATCATCGTCGTACCCCTGTCCAACCCGCAGGAGCCGGTGCGCTTCACCGTCCCGGCTTTCTTCCAGTGGCATTTCGTCAATGCGTGGGAGGAGGGCGACATCGTGGTGGCGGACCACCTGCCCTACGACGACTTCACCACCAATCAGTGGTTCGGGCAGGTACCATTTTCCGCGCCCAGCGCGCCGCCGGCCTCGCGTTATGCCCGGGCCCGGATCGACCTGGCGGCGCGGAGCATGAGGGTGGAGACGCTGTCGACGCGCTCCTGCGAATTTCCCGCCCTCCATCCCGCGCAGGCCGGACAACCGCACACCGCCGCGTGGTTCCTGTCCTACCCGTCAGCTGGCGACAAGGCCTCCCAGCCGCCCGGACTGTGCCGCTTCTCGCCGGCTACCGGTGCGCTGCAGACGGTGCCGCTGGGAGCGCAGGATCTGCCCAGCGAGCCGCAGGTGGTGCCGCGCGCGGGGCATGATGACGGCTGGGTGCTTAGCCTGGTCTACGATGGTGAACGCCAGGCCAGTCACGTCGCCGTCATCGACGGAGCCCATCCGGAACGGGGCGCGGTGGCGAAGCTGTGGTTCGACCATGGGATCCCCTTCCCCTTCCATGGTTCATGGGACAGCACTCCGCCATGAGGCTGCCTACCCGCGCTACATCGCATGGCCTGATCAGTCCTTCATCCTGATCCGGACCTTCCCGTCCCACGTCCATCAACCCGCACCCCGGAAACCGTCGACTCCTGACTGATGAAACCCCTGCTGGCACGTCCCCGCCAGCAGCGGACTTTCGGATTCAGAGCCTCCGCGCGTATAAAGACCCCCATGCACGATCCCGCCTCAGCCTCCGCCAATGCCATCGCCGTCGTCGGGATCGGTTGCCAGTATCCGGGTGCGCGGGATCTGCGCGAGCTGTGGGAGAACATCATCGCCCGTCGCCGGCAGTTCCGGCGCATGCCGGACGTGCGCCTGCCCCTGGCCGACTACCACGACCCGGACCCGGCGGCGCCCGACAAGACCTATGGCACCCGCGCCGCGCTCATCGACGGCTTCGTCTGCGACTGGCAGCAGCGCTTCATTCCGCAGTCGACTTATGAGACCGCCGACATCGCCCACTGGCTGGCTTTGGAGACCGCGCTCAAGACCCTCGCCGATGCCGGGTTGTCGCGGCAGAACGTCGCGAGCGAGCGCTCGGGTGTCATCCTGGGCAACACCCTGACCGGTGAGCACACCCGTGCCACGGCGATGCGCCAGCGCG
>JANPIY010000193.1:0-3539 GCA_031425255.1 Planctomycetota bacterium | reverse complement strand
GCGTGACCGCCTCGGTGCTCAACGATGGCAGCGCCGGCTCGGCCAATCGGCTGGTGCTCACCGCCAACACCACCGGCCTGACCGAGAGCGCGATCACCGTCAGCAGCACCGGTCTCCCCGCCTCGCCGCTGGGCACGCCGGGCTTGGCGTTGTTGATCGTCGCGGCGATGCTGTTCAGGCTGCTGCTGCTGGAGTCGATGGTGAGCGTGGTCGCCGCGCCGCTGCCGACCTGGAGGGTGATCGAGCCGGCGCCCAGATTGGTGCTCGCTGAGGCCTGTCCGACCGTGGCCAACTGGTGCGCCTGCGCCACCGCGGTCACGTCCAGGGTATAGGTTCCCGCCGGCACGCTGCCGCTGGCGGTGACGCCCAGCGCAGTGGCGTTACTGCTGGTCGCGGTACGCGCTTCGAACGAGCTCGGCCGCTTGAGGGCGGTGAGGTCGAGCTGGGTCGAGAGCAGTTTGACGTTGAGCGCCTTAACCTGGTCCTGTTGGGTCTGGTAGCCGTTGCGGCGTTTCTCGATCACCAGATTGGCGGCGTTCCTCGCCCCGATCATCGCGTCGATGATGGTCTGCGAGTCGATGCCCGAGGCGAGACCGGAGACCGTGCTCTTGCCGCTGGAGGCGAGCAGGCCGGCCAGCGGGTTCTTCTTGGTCGTCGTCGTCGCCGGCGGAGTGCTGGTCGTCGCTGGGGTGGTCGCTTCCATGGACAGTCGCCTTTTACATCACGTGGCCGTCATCGCTGGACCTCGCGCGCTGCCACTGGCCGCGCCAGCAGGAAACGCACCGCCTGCATCACGCGCGCTTGTTGAAGAGCGCGCCAAGCAGGTCATGCAGACGCACCTTCAAGGCGAGCACTTCCTTGGATGGAAGCTGGGTGATCACCTCGCCCGTCTTCTGGTCGCGCACGATGACGTACGAGGACTTGGAGTCGTCGTCGATGTCGAACGCAAGTTCCTTGCCAGTGGTGGTGGCGATCACCTGCTTGAGCTGTTTGGTGACCATCTGCAGGTCCTCTCGCGAGATCGGCGCATCGCCATCTTCACCAGCCTCTTGCAGGCGGGTGACCTGGGCCTGTTGGCCCTGGTCCTGGATCACCCGGGCGGTCTGCGGGAAGCGTACGACCTCGCTGACCTGGGTGGCGAGAGCGGCATCGATTTTACTCATGGGATGTCCTTTGACGGACCGGGTGACGGAAGAGCGGGACCTCAAGTCCTAGGGTCGGCCCGCCGGTCTGGCACTTGAGCAGATTCCGGCGACTTCAGAACCGGTGTGCAAGCCTGTACCCGGCCAGCAGGAGGAGCGGGATTTCCCTCAAGCGGCCGGCGCCACTGCCGTGAATGGATCTCGGAACCGCCTTGTTGGCGGAACCCCGGCTCGGACGCCGGTCTCACTTCGGCTCTCACACCTTACGGAGGAACCCATGAGCCTACGCATCAATCACAATATCGCCTCACTCAACGGCCATCGCAACATGGTCAAGAACGACATGGCGATTTCCACGTCGCTCGAAAAACTCTCGAGCGGCTTCCGCATCAACCGCGCTGCCGACGACGCCGCTGGCCTCGTCATCAGCGAACAGATGCGCGCCCAGATCACCGGCCTCAACCAGGCCGTGAGCAACAGCGAACAGGCCGTCTCCATGGTGCAGACCTCTGAAGGTGCCCTGGACGAGGTCAACAGCCTGCTCAACAAGATGCGCCAGCTGGCCCTGCACTCGGGCAACGCCGGCGTCAACGACACCAACCAGCTGGTCGCCGACCAGAAGGAACTCGACAACGCCATCGCCAGCGTGACGCGCATCTCGCAGAACACCCAGTTCGGCACCAAGAAGCTGCTCGACGGCAGCCTCGCCGGCGCCAACAGCTACGACACCACGAAGATCCTCAAGTTCGATGTGGGTTCGGCCCTGCTCGCGCGCTCCGACTACACCGGTGGCACCACCAGCCTGATCATCGATACCAGCGCTGAGACCGCGACCCGGCTCCAGGCTTCGAACATGGTCCTGGCCGGTTCCTACGGTGCCAGCTTGCCGACCGCCGGCAGCATGCAGACCTTCTTCGCCGCTGGTGCGAACGTCCTGCAGAACGATGCCAGTCAGCACCTGACCATCCGCGTTGGCGACACCAACTTCAGCTTCCAGGGCAACTCGGCGTACTCGGTGACCGACATGGTGTCGATCGTCAACGCCGGCCAGTCGCTCTACACCGCCTCGATCGTCACTTCGGCCTCGGGTGGTATCCAGTTCACCTACCGTCCGGATACCGGCGCGGTCGGTGCCACCAACGACATCCAGTTCTACTTCAGCAACACCACCCAGTCGGACACCACGACCACCACCGCGCTCACCGGCGGCAATCTCGCCACCACCATCCGCTTCGATGGCACCTCGACCATCGCCTTGACCAGCATCAACCTGGGTACCGGCAGCGCGACCCAGAGCAACACGGTCTTCACCGACTCCACGGGCGCTTCGCTCGCGGTGAACACCTATCAGGGCACCATGGGCATCAGCACCAACAAGCTGGCCAACGGCGCCAGCCTGACGCTGTCGGTTGCCGGCAAGGACTACACCTTCAGCAGCAACGAGACGATGGCCGACATCGTGTCGAGTGTGAACAACGCCCAGAGCGAATACACCGTCAAGACCAGCCGCGACAACGGTCTGGTGGCGGTGCGCAACAACCTGGGTGCGGGTGGAGCAGCCACTGATCTGTCCTTCCGCGTCACCGCCGCCAACGGCGCTTCGGCGAACAGTGCCACGCTGGCCACCGCAGCGGCGACCTTCGATACCGCGACCGCGCGGACGTCGGCGCAGAACGCGGCGCTCTCGGGTATCGATTACGGGGTCAACGTCACCGCCCATCTCCAGGGTACCGGTCTGCCGGGCGGACGTATCAACCTGGTCAGCACTGGCGATGACGCCAGCATCCTGACCAACGTCGCCAACGGCCTCTCGATCGACATCTCGAACGCCTTCGCCAAGACGGCGAGCACCACCACGGCGGTGATGACCAAGGGCGCGCTCTTCCAGATCGGTGCCAACAGCGGCCAACAGGTCGGCATCGATATCAAGAGTGTTTCCTCGGATACCCTCGGCCTGGGTGGCGACGTCAGCGGCGTGCTGGCCAACCTGCAGTCGCTGACCTCCAAGCAGGCGCTGGTCAACGGCAACTTCAAGCCGGCCCTGTCGGTGATCGATAAGGCGATCGACGATGTGACGAATCTGCGCGGACAGTTGGGCGCCTTCCAGGCCAACACCCTGCAGAGCGGCCTGAACAACCTGCAGGTCTCGCGTGAGAACCTGACGGCGGCCGAGTCCACCATCCGCGACGTCGACTTCGCGATGGAATCGGCGACCTTCACCAGGAACAACATCCTGGTGCAGGCGGCCACCGCCATGCTGGCGCAGGCCAATCAGCTGCCCCAGGGCGTGCTCAAGCTCCTCGGCTAAGCAGCGAGGTAAGCGGATATCTGGACCCCCCCGGTGCTTGCACCGGGGGGGTCTTTTTTTGGTTCTTCGGCGAGATGAGTGGGTTGGGA
>JANPIY010000192.1:0-1691 GCA_031425255.1 Planctomycetota bacterium | reverse complement strand
CTACAGCGTGTACTTCAGCCACAAGAACACGATCCTCAAGGCGTATGACGGGCAGTTCAAGGACACGTTCAAGCGCGTCTTCGACGCCGAGTTCAAGTCGCGCTTCGACGCCGCTGGGCTGGTGTACGAGGACCGGCTGATCGACGACATGGTGGCCTCGGCGCTCAAGTGGGAAGGCGGCTATGTCTGGGCCTGCAAGAACTACGACGGCGACGTGGAGAGCGACATCGTGGCACAGGGCTTCGGCTCGCTCGGCCTGATGACCTCGGTGCTGCTCAGCCCGGACGGCAATACGGTCGAATCCGAGGCAGCGCACGGCACCGTCACCCGCCACTACCGCGAGCACCAGAAGGGCCGCGAGACCTCGACCAACCCGATCGCCAGCATCTACGCCTGGACGCGCGGCCTGGCCTATCGCGGCAAGTTCGACGGCACGCAGGACGTGACCGACTTCGCCAATGCGCTCGAGGCGGTATGCGTCGAGACCGTGGAATCGGGCTTTATGACGAAGGACCTGGCGGTGCTCATCGGCAAGGATCAACCTTTCCTATCGACGCAAGCTTTCCTCGCCAAGCTGGACGACAACCTCAAGGTGAAGATGGGCTGAGAGCGATCTTCACGCGATTGCAGCCTCACCGTCACCGAAAGCACATCGGGCGGACATGCCGCCCCGTTAAGACCCCGGTAACCAATCACACCGGGGTCTTATGTCGTTCAACACCAGCCTTCCCATTGATTTCACAGGCTTCACCGCCGCTGGATTCCAGCCTGTTCCGGCCACCGGCCAGCTCGATTCCGACTTCTGGCGCATCCAGGGCTTTTCGGACCTAGTCGGTGGCGACAACATCCTCGACTACGGCGAAACCATCACCGCAACCGGCGACTACGCCCGCGGCGTGCTGGCTGGCGACCCGACGTCGGCCGGCGTCTACGCCGCCAATACGGGCGTGCCGGCACTCGGCACCAGTTTCGTTATCCAGCCCACCGGCGCCGAGTTCGGCACCACGCCCGGCACCATCACGCTGCGCGTGCAGTACACTGGCGCCAGCCCGCTCACCGACTTCACGGTCGATTACGACGGCGTCGTCCGCAACAGCGGCGACCGCTCCTCCACGGTCAACTTCAGCTACGCGGTGCAAAGCGCGGCGACCCAGCCCGCCAGCTTCTCCGCTGCCGTAGGCGCGCTGAGCTTCAACACCCCCGTCGCACTGACCGCCGCCGCCACCTTCACCGCCAACGCGCTGGTCGCCACCACCATCACCAACACCGTCAACAGCGGGGACTACATCTTCCTGCGCTGGAGCATCGGCGACAACACCGCCACCCCCGGCTCGGGCAGCCGTGACGAGGTCGGCTTCGACAACATCTCGATCACCGCCGGTGGCGGCACCCCCGCCACGCCGACCATCTCGATCAGCCCCGCCAGCGTCTCGCTGTCCGAAGGCAACACCGGCAGCACGGCTTTCAACTTCGCGCTCAACCGCAGCGACGCGACCCCCGGCGATGCCAGCGTCTCGGTCACCATTGCCGCCGGCACCGGCTTCACCGCGGCCGACATCACCTCCGTCACCCTGGGCGGCGTGCCGGTCGCCGGCTTCACCTTCGGCACCCCCTTCGTCGCCACCCTGACCGGCGGCGCCACCTCCGCCGCGCTGGTCGTCAACGTGGCCGGGGACACCACCGTCGAAGCC
>JANPIY010000191.1:0-1958 GCA_031425255.1 Planctomycetota bacterium | reverse complement strand
TCAGGATACCGGCATGGCCAAGGAGATCATCAGGAGCATCACGCGTTTGGAGAAGGTGGAGGAAGAACTCGATAAGAAGATCGCCACGGCCATCGACGAGGATCCGATCCTCGCAGCCAAGAGCGACCTCATGCAGGAAGTACCGGGCATCGGCCTGCAAACCGCTGCCATCCTGCTGGCCCACCTTCCCGAACTGGGCGAGGTCAACCGTCAGGAGATCAGCGCCTTGGCGGGCGTGGCGCCCTACGACCACGCCTCCGGCACCCACGACGGTGGGCGGCACATCTACGGCGGACGCGAACGCGTCCGACAAGCGCTCTACATGGCCACCCTGGCCGCCTGCCGATTCAACACCCAGATCGCCGAGTTCTACCAGAGGCTCAAGAAAAACGGCAAGAAGGACAAGGTCGCCCGAATCGCCTGTGCACGAAAACTGCTCGTCAGGCTCAACTCCATCCTGACGCAGGCAGCCAAACCGACCGCTCCGGAGGCGGCTATGGCCTAAAAATCACTTGATCGCAATACAGTCACTCTGCGGTTTGAAGCTGCCTTCCTCCCTTGTGAGCGATGGATGATGGAGGATTGGTAGGAGGCAGAGCGTTGTACCGCGAAAGCCGTGAGCGCTTGAACCGGCATTCCCGCTCGCCAGCCTTCGCCCCATGGCGAATTCCCCAGATGTCGACGCTGATGCCCGCGCTCACCGCCAACGGCGTTCGGGCCTCACCCTCATCGAAGTCATGATCGTGATCGGCATCCTGGTCGTGCTCGCCGGGCTCATCCTCCCAGCCGTGGGCTGGATGCGGACGCGGGCGTATCAGACCTCGTGCAGCAGCAATCTGGCCCAGCTCGGTGCGGCCGTGCGTATCTACGCCGAGCTCGAAGGCGGTCGGGCGCCGGCCAGTCAGAACTGGGGCGCGATAAGGCCGGAACGCAGCAGCGCCTGGTTCACCCAACTGCCGCGCCTGCTCAATGAGCGCAAGGTCAGCCGGCCCGGCTCGATCTTCCAATGCCCCTCGTTCAGCGGTGCGCCGCCGGGACAGATCCGCAACGAGGTGCCGAAGAGCTACAAGATGAACATCGAACTGGATCGGGTGCGCAATGGCGCGCGCGGTTACCGCCACCGCGCCTTCTTCCTCGACCGCATCAGCGATGGCGCCTCGGTGGCCCTCTTCATCGACGGCATCACCAGCGGCGGCAAGGGACAGTGGGGCTACGGCGGCGTGAAGGAGCTCGACGACTCGCGCCACGTGGGCTGGGTCAGCATCCTCTTCTGCGATGGCCGCACGGTGCGTACGCCGGTCATCGATGAAGCGCGCACCGGCACGCCTGCTCTGCGCTGGCTCAGCGCCGATTGGGAGTGATGCCAGTCCCTCCTCGCGTGGTTTCCTCGGCAAGGGAAGCAGACCATCACTGGCCACCTCGCCGCTACGCCCTACACCACCGCCCATGCCCACGCAGCGTTACCATTTCTCCGGCATCGCCGGGGCCGGCATGAATCCACTGGCTCAGCTCATGCGCACCTGGGGCCACGAGGTCCAGGGCAGTGATCGCTCGCTCGATCAAGGCAAACATGTCGATCTGGCGGCGCGCCTGCGCGCGCAGGGGATCCGCCTGGTGCCGCAGGATGGCGCCGCGGTGGTCCCTGGGATCACCCGTTTCGTCTACTCCACCGCGGTGGAGCAGGACACCCCGGAAGTCCGTGCCGCCAAGCAGCACGGCATCGAACTGGTGCCGCGGCCGGCCCTGCTGGCGGAGGTGGTCAATGCCGGCGGCCCCGGCATCGCCATCGCCGGCACCTCGGGCAAGAGCACCGTCACCGGCATGATCACCTGGATCCTGCGCTGCGCCGGACAGCCGGCGACCATCCTCGCCTGGGCGCCGCTGGCAGGAGATGGAGTCGGTGCGGGCTTCGCCGTCGGCCTCCAGGGTGGCGTGGTGGTGGCCGAAGCCTGCGAATC
>JANPIY010000190.1:0-2818 GCA_031425255.1 Planctomycetota bacterium | reverse complement strand
GCGCCATCGCCATGCCACGCAGCGCCAGGCCGGCGGCGTCATCGCGCAGAGCGACGAGTTTCATGGCGGTGAGGGGGTCGCCCTGTGCGAGCGCCTTCGCCGCGGCACTGATCACCGGTCCCATCGGAATCCCGCCATGCTTGTCACTCCCACGAGTCGGAACATGCGGGCATAGGATAGCCCGTCAGCAACCACCACCAAGTCGTCCCGCACCCAGCGGGCGACGGACGACACCCGATGAAAGGGGCACCATCATGACCACACACACCACCGTCACACGCAAGGAATGGCTCGCACAGCGACTCGATCTGTTGCAGGCGGAAAAGGAACACACGCGCCGCAGCGATGAACTGGCCCAGCGCCGACACGAGCTGCCGTGGGTCCGCGTCGACAAGACCTACTGGTTCGAGACCGAGAAAGGAAAGACGTCGCTGGCGTCGCTGTTCCAGGGTCGCTCGCAGCTGCTGGTCTACCACTTCATGTTCGGGCCCGAGTACCAGGCCGGTTGTCCGTCGTGCTCGGCGATCGCCGACGGCTTCGACGGCTCCGCCGTGCACCTCGCGAACCACGACGTCATGTTGACGGCGGTGTCGCGCGCGCCGCTCGCGCAGCTGCTGCCATTCAAGCAGCGCATGGGCTGGACCTTCCCCTGGGCGTCCTCCACCGGCAGCGACTTCAACACCGACTTCAATATCGCCTTCAGCGAGAAGCAGCAGCGCGGTGGCGACATCGACTACAACTATCGCCGCGAGGGGAAGCTCGACGGCAAGGCCGCCGAGCAGTGGCAGTCAGGTGCGGGCGACAGCCCGGTGGAACAGTGCGCGGCCATGGCCGGCACCAACGCCATGACCTACACACGCGACCGGCCGGGCCTGAGCGCGTTCGTGCTCGAGGACGGCGTGATCTACCACACCTATTCGACCTACTCGCGCGGCGTGGACGCCTTGTGGGGCATGTACCAGTGGCTCGACCGCGCGCCCAAGGGCCGCAATGAGACCGGCATCTGGTGGCTTCACCATGACCGCTACGCCACGCCATGAGTGGCATGGCGTGTGAGGCGTGCAGCGCCGGGGATCAGGAGGCGACACGCCTCCTGGTTTCTGGGCGCGCGCCGCAGCGGATGTTCCTCGCGGTTTCGTCCCTGCTGTTCGTCGCCAGCGCGGCGCTGATGGTGGACTGGTCCACCTCCATGGTGACGGGCTGCGGATGTGGGATGGATCTGGCCGGTGCTTGTCCGCTGGCGACGTCGATGTGGCGGCCGATACCAGGGCAGGGTTGGACCGGTGTCGCGGCGGAGTTCCTCGGCATGTGGATCGTGATGATGGCGGCGATGATGCTGCCGTCCCTGGTGCCGATGTTGTGGCGTTATCGTCAGGCGGTCGTGGCTGCTGGCCTCGGCGATGCTGCCAGCGGTGCTGTCGGCCACCGTGGGAGGCATCTGGGCTGGCTGACGCTGCTAGCGGGTGTGGGCTATTTCGCGGTCTGGACCGTGGTCGGCATGATCACCTTTCCGCTCGGGGTCGCGCTGTCGGCGATCACTACGCAGATGCCGGCCCTGGCCGGCGCGGTACCGGTCGCAGTCGGCGCGATCGTCCTGGTTGCTGGGGCGCTCCAATTTACCGCCTGGAAGGCGCGGCACCTGGCCTGCTGTCGAGCGGCACCAGGACGCGCTCGTACGCTGGCGGCCGATCCCAGGACGGCGTGGCGACATGGCCTGCGCCTCGGCGTGCACTGCGTGCACTGCTGTGCCGGCCTGACGGTGGTTCTGCTGGTCGTCGGGATGATGGATCTGTACGCGATGGCGGCCGTGACCCTGGCCATCACCCTCGAACGCCTCGCGCCGGCAGGTGAACGCATTGCGCGCGCCATCGGCGTCGTCGCCATCGGCGCAGGCCTGGTGATGTCGCTGCGCGCCAGCGCTCTCGCGTGAGCGGCGGCCAGCTACCGTCACGACGTGGCGGCTGGCCGTGGCCGGTCGGGAGACGCCAGGTCCGCTGTCAGCGTGGACTCAGCGGCCGAGGCCGCGCATCAACGGACCCATCAGCGAGGCGAGATCGCTGCCACCCATCAGCTTCTGGATCTGTTCATCCGGACTGGCGCCGAAACGCGCGGTGTACTGTTTGAGCGCGTCGTTGAGCGCGACCTGGATGAGGTCTTCGAGCATGCTCGCATCACCGGTGGCGGCCTGCGCGGCCGCGGGCGCGATGGTGACGCCGGTCACGGTCAGGTCGCCCTTGAGGCGGATGGTCACCGCGCCACCGCCGGCCTTGCCTTCGAAAGCGGTCGAGGCGCGTTCGTTCTCCGCCTTCTTCATGGTGTCCTGGATCGGGCCGAGGCCGCGCATGAGGGAGTCGAGATCCATGGCTGAGTCCGTTCGCTGAGGGTGGCATCCGGCGCGACCTGGGCCGCTTAGGATGGGGTCGGCAGGATCCCGGCCATCGCCCGGCGCGAAAGTGGTTTTCTTCCCTGCCGGAACGTCTCCGTGTTCCCTGCCTCCCCCTGGAATCCCGATCCCGGGGCCACGTGACCACCGTATTCACACCGGGGCGCGGTGGTGGTCGCGTCATTTCCAATCGAGCGCTTCCTGCCGGCGCCGGCAGCAGAAGTGGAAGACCGACAACCAACGGGGATGGGGAGGATGGAATGGATGTCTGATCCGATGATGGCGGTGGTTGGCCCGACTGGTGGTTCTCTCCCTGCACCGCTCAAACCACGTCGACGGACGTCGTCATCACGACAGCCATCCCTTCCATCCTCCCCATCCCCGTTTGTGGTCGGTGGTCGGTGATCGGTAGTCGGTAGTCGGCAGCCGGTAGCC
>JANPIY010000189.1:0-21586 GCA_031425255.1 Planctomycetota bacterium | reverse complement strand
TGGCGGCCGAAACCCTGCACATCGCTGATGGTCAGGCGCACGACCTCGACCTCGTTGAGCGCTTCTTTGACGGCCTCCAGCTTGGAGGGCTGGATGATGGCCTCGATCATCTTCATGAATGGTTCCTTGAATGGAGAGTGTGGGATGGGATTGGGAGGGGGTCGAATGCTAGATCCGAGCCCGGGCAGGAACAGTCCCCACCCGGGTCGGAATGCGGATCACTGGTTGTAGGCTTCCTCACCATGCTGGGTGAGGTCGAGGCCTTCCTCTTCCTGATCGGCGGTGACGCGCAGGCCGATGGTGTACTTGATCGCCAGCAGGATCACCAGTGAGGCGATGCCGCTGAACAGGACGGTGATGACCACCGCGCTGATCTGGTTCATCAACGGGCCGGCTTCACCAGCGATGATCTCGGCGTAGTAGTAGCTGCCGCCTGGGAACATCGTCAGCGCTGGGATGGCTGCATTGACATCCAGGTTGAGGAACAATCCGGTGGCGATCGCGCCCCAGATACCGCCGATGCCATGCACGCCGAATGCATCCAAGGCGTCATCGTAACCGAGGGCCTTCTTCAGGTAGCTGACCGAGGTGAAGCACAGGGCACCAGCGACGGCGCCGATGACCAGGGCACTGCCCGGAGTCACGAAGCCGCACGCCGGCGTGATGGCGACCAGACCAGCGACGGCGCCGGTGATCCCACCGAGTACGGTCGGCTTGCCGCGGATGATCCACTCGGCCAGGGGCCAAGTGATCGCGGCGGCGGCCGCGGCGATCTGGGTGTTGGCGAACGCCAGCACCGCCAGACCACCTGCACCGAGCGCGGAGCCGGCGTTGAAGCCGAACCAACCGACCCACAGCAAGCAGGCGCCGATGAAGCTCAGCACGATCGAGTGCGGCGGGAACGGACGCTCGGGGAAGCCCTTGCGCTGGCCCAGGACGATGGCGCAGACCAGGGCAGCGATACCCGAGGAGATGTGCACGACGGTGCCACCGGCGAAGTCGAACGCCGGGATCTTGGCCGCCGCGTTCCACCAGTTGAAGTAGCCGTCCACGCCCCAGACCATGTGGGCCATCGGGCAATAGACGATCACCAGCCACAGTGAGCAGAACAGCACCATGGCCGAGAACTTCATGCGTTCGGCAAAAGCACCGGTGATCAGCGCCGGGGTGATGATGGCGAACATCATCTGGAACAGGGCATAGATGCCGAAGCTGATGGTAGGAGCGTAGTCGTAGCTGATCGGGTAGCGGTTTCCGTCGGCGAACAGCGCCGAATCCCACACCACGCCGGCGAGGAAGGAATATTTCCCAGGGTCGCCATAGAAGGCGGAACCGGGTGCGAAGGCCAGGGAGAAGCCGAAGACCGTCCAGATCACGGTGACGATGCCCATCAGCGCGAAGCTGTGCATCAGCGTCGCGAGGACGTTCTTCCGACGCACCAGGCCGCCGTAGAACAAGGCCAGTCCAGGGCCGGTCATCAGCAGGACGATCGCTGCGCTGATCAGCATCCAGGCGTTGTCGCCGGTGTTGATGCTGGTCTCGAGGGTGCCAGCTAGCGCGTTGCCGTCCTTGTCCTTCTTCTGGGCGTAGGCGCCGAACCAGGCACCAGAGGCGGCGATCTTCTCTTCGATCGCCGGATCCTTGGCCTTGGCCCGTTCGATCAGCGCAGCCATCGCGATTTCGTCAGCGGTCGGTTCTTTTTTGACCTCGGCAGCCGGAGCCGCAGCTTCGGTCGTCGGAGCGGCCGCGGGTGCTGGTGCGGGGTCTTCAGCCCACAGGGCGGGACCGCAGCCGAAAGCCAGCGCGGCGAGAAGCGTGAGGAAGGGGCGCATCATAGACAGTGATCCTTTAATTTGGGTTGAGGCGCGTGGTGACATCACCCCTTTGGCAACAACCAGGCCCAAGTTCGCCCACTGCCCCCTCTCATGCCTTCAAGTGATTATCAAAAGATGGGATAGAGCTGTTTTTAGGCGCTGTGTGTAGTCCTACAGCAGATGACATGAGTGCCTTTTAAAGAAGCAGGGGCGGCGGAAATCGACAAAAAATTGACCAGGCTGACGATTCCAGGTCACCGGGCATTTGAATTGGACCATGGTCCCAGGCTTCGTCCCCCTCAGGTCTCGAGGTCATAGCAGGCCATGCTGGAGACGGTTGATGATCAGCCCGACCGTCGAAATGAGGATGTGGATGACGACCAGCGGGATCGCCACCGCGGTCCTGTGGTCAGGCACTTCACGTCATGGTTCCCTCGCTTCGCTCTCAGGAGACCTTCGACGTCGCCCGCTTGCGAACGCTTCCCAGAGTCGATGGACGCCATGGAGCGGCACTCCGACCACCTCTCATGCCACGCTCATTACCGCGCACGGAAGATGCGCGCGTGATGATCCTTGGGGCACAACGAGCCCAAGCCCATGGGGCCGGCATCGTCATCTCACCCCTACGGCTGGTGGAAATTCCCCTCCGCTGCTCCGCTAGACCTCCGCGCGGGAAAGGTAGGCGCATCCAATCGGTTTTGCTCCAAGGACATGGGAAAGCCCTACTGACACACAACGGGTCCGGTCGGTCGGTCGCGGAATTGTCGCGTCACGATGGCCACCTAGCGTGGCCCGGCGCTACGACCCGAGTGGGTCGCCGTCGACGTTGAAGGGATATCTCCATGGACCCGACTGTACGTACGCCTGGATGGATGGTCGGCTTGCTGATCATCTTTTCGCTCGCCTCCGCCACCACGTTTGGCCTGTTCCTCTATTCGCATGCGGAAAAAGCCGCCTGGCGTGAGCAACAGGTGCAGTTGACGTATGAAGTGAAGGAGCTGCGCGGGCTCAATGGCGCTCTCGAAGCGCAGGTCGCCCCGCTCGACAACCAGATCGCGACCCGTCGCGTCCTGCGCAAGTCGCTGCTGGACGCCGACGCCCAAGCCACTTCCGACATCGAGCGCATGGTCTCGCAGAACCAGCTCAACGTGAAGGCCATCGAAGACGCCATCGCCAAGCAGATCAAGACCTACCAGGACGTCCTCAAGGACGCCAAGGAACGCCGTCAGGAACTGGCGCAGGAAGAGACCCGTGCCTTCGCCAACGAACGTGATTTCGATGAACGCCGCGCCACCCAGCGCGGCAAGATCGAAGTCATCTCGCAAGAGATCGAGGCGGTGAAGAAGAAGGGCCGGGCAGAGAACGCCGGCCTCGATACCCGGGTCGTCCAACTCCAGGACCGGGTCAGCGAGCTGACCCAGCAGCGCGAACTCGGTACCAAGGAACTGAAGCCTGACGGCCAGCTCCTCGAAGCCGCAGCCACCGACGGCTTCGTCGTCCTGAACATCGGGCAGCGCCACAACCTGCGCAAAGGCACACGTTTCACCGTCTACAACCGCCGTGCCGGCAAGATCAACCTCAAGGGCGTGATCGAGGTCACCCGGGTCGAAGAACTGATCTCCACCGCGCGCGTGCTCGAGGAAACCGATCACAACGACCCCCTGCTGAGCAACGACTACATCTCCAATCCCGTCTACAGCCCGGACAAGGTCAAGGGTTTCGCCATCCGCGGCGATTTCACCCGCTACAGCAAGGATGAGCTGCGGCGCTTCATCATCGAAAACGGCGGCCGCTACGACGAGGAGCTCTCGGTAAACACCGACTACCTGGTGGCAGGCGAACGCAGCGAAGCGGCGCTGCAGCAGGCGATCAAGATCGGCATCAGCATCCTGAGCGAGGAACAACTCATCGAATCCCAGCTCTTCCGTCTCCCCGACGGTTCGAAGCAGTAAGGAGCCGGATATGAAGGTACAACCTCTTCTGATCAGCATTCTCGTCATCCTGGTGGTGTGCACTCTCTTGTTCACCTTCCTGGTGATCCACGAGAACAGCCAGATCACCGAGATGCGTGAAGGCGGCGAAGGCGCGCGGGGTGAGACGGTCACCAAGCTCAAAAGCGACATCGATGAGCTGCGGCAGAAGATCCGCGCTAGCGAAGCCGCTATCGAGCTGCGCAAACGCGAGGTCTACCGCGCCGATCTCGAACTGGCCAAGAGCCGTTACCTGCTGGTGGGCGACAAGGTCCTGGCCGGTATCGCGACCCATGATCAGACCGAGATCGACGGCAAGCCCCTCGCCGACAGCTCGTGGGCCCTGACCCGCACGCTGATCGCCACCTCGCAGAAGGACACCGAATCCCTCAAGGCGGAACACGAGAGCCCGCTGCGCCAGAAGTTCGACAAGCTCGACCTCGCCGTCTCCAACCGCCAGGATGAACTCCAGGCGGTTTTGAAGCGCATCAACGAGCAGGAGGGCGCCTTCCGTGAGGATCAGGATCGCCTGAATGCCCAGATCGAAACCCTGGGTGTCGAAAAGGAGAAAGCGGAGAAGGCCAATCGCGAAGACTACAGCCGCCGCGCGACCAAGATTGGCCAGCTCGAAGACCGTATCCGCGATCTGCTCGAACTCGAACTGCGCTGGCTGACCGATCTCGAACCCGAAGGCCGGCTGCTCGAGGTCAACCCGACCAGTCCGCACGTGATCATCAACCTCGGCGCCAGCGATCGCGTCGCCCCTGGGCTGCTCTTCGAAGTCTTCCAATACGACCGCGGCCGCTACATCGAGAAGGGCATGGTCGAGGTCGTCCAGACCCAGGCCCAGATCGCCACCTGCCGCGTCCTGAGCGTGAAAGATCCCCGCAAGCTGCCGTTGTCGCAGAACGATTACATCGGCAACCCGGTGTTCAGCACCCGTCGTCCCAAGGTCTTCGTGGTGTCGGGTGAATTCAAGACCCACAACAAGGAAGACCTCGAAATGTTCATCCGCCAGACCGGCGGCATCGTGCGTGAGAAGCTCAGCCCAGGCGTCGACATCCTGATCGCCGGCGAACGCAGCGACAAGGATCAGGACAATGCCCGCGAGTATGCGGTGCATGCGATGACCGAAGCCCAGTTGCTGAAGTACATCCGGCGCGACTACGTGCCCAAATAAGGGTCCCGCTCTGCTTCAGAAAACGCGACCCAAGGATTCGTCCGTGGGTCGCTTCGTTTGCCGACTCCATAGATGGGCATTCACCTGTAGCCGTAGGAGCCCCAGCCATGCCCAGCGCAGCCCCAGGTCTCAACGTGACCAACGTTCCGGAAGCCATCGCCTGGTATGGGCGGATCCTGGGTTTCACCCCCAGCTTCGTGGTTCCTGGCGATGATCCGCCCTATGCGGTCATCCGCCGTGATTGCTTGACCCTGCACCTGCGCAAACGCCCGGAGGCGGCGGGGACCTCGTTCTGCTACCTCGTGGTCGAGGATGCACAGCAATGGTTCGCGCAAGGCGAAGCCAATGGCGCCACCTTCCGTCGGCGCATCGAGAAGAGCGCGTATGGCATGTGTGACTTCGAAATGTTCGATGGGTGCGGCAACCTCATCGGCATCGGTGAACCGTCGCCGTGAACGCGCTTACGGTTTGGGGGGAATCACGATCTGGCGGCCCGCCGTCAATTCACCGCCCTGATTGGCGTCCGCGAGTCGGCGCCAGTGCTGGGCGCTGCCATAGAAGGCCTGACTGAGGTCTGCCCAGGTGTCACCCGCCTGCGCTGTATAAGAGGTCACGGGGGAACTCGCCGGGCGGGGGGTGGCCGCGACCGCGGTCTTCCCGTCGGCTGATGCCGTAGCGCCAGCCGTCGGCGCCGGTGGCTTTGCCGCGAAGCGACTGGCGTCCACCACCTGCGTGGTGGTGACCGTCAGGTTGCGGTGCGGTTTATCGACCTGCCGGTACAGATAATCGCGTACGGCACGGGTGATCTCGGCTTCCGCTACCGGCAGGGGAACCACGCCGTCGCCGATGAGCGTGATGGTGGTGGTGGCCTTGGGCCATAACCACCCAGTGTTGGTCGCGCGTCCACCATCCAAGCCCGAGGCATCGTACACCGGCAGCTCGGCGATGGCCGCTTCCACCCGCCAATGCGGACCCAGGTCTTTGCTGAGATTGGCGACGATGGTGGCGATGGTGACGGCGCGCGTGTTCTCATCGTTGTTCGACAGCATCTGACCATCGCTGGTGACGATGTATCCAGGCGCCCAACGCCCCTCGCCGCAGGCGGTCAAGGTCAGCAGCAGGAACAAGCTCGGCAACAGTCGCATGGATGGTCCTCGGGGAACGCAGGGTGGCGGAGGTGATGAAGAAACGATGAAGCCCGCCTCCGCACTCAATTGAGGCTGGGGTCCGGCATGCCCCCGGGGCGTCCTTCCAGCAACTGCTGCCACAACAGGTCCGAGGGCTTCGGTGTGATCAGCAGGTCCAACCGTCCGGGACGTACCAGCCAGGCGCCATCGTCGATCTCGCGTTGCAGCTGGCCGGTCGTCCAGCCGCTATGGCCGAGGAACAGGCGCGGCCCGGAGAGGTCGCTGCCCATGGCCCAGCGTTCCGCCAAGGCCGAGAGGTCGCCACCGATGGCGACGCCCTCCCCCATCGGCTGCGCTCCCAGCAGGGTCGGCTCGCAATGCAGCAGCAACCCTTTGTGCTTGTCCACCGGCCCGCCCTCAGCCGCGATGTGCGCATCGGCCAAGCCCGCCGGGGCCTCGGTCCAGAGTTCGCTCAGCGGCACGTCCAGGGGCCGATTGACGACGAAGCCCAACGAGCCGCCGTCGCCGTGGTCGAGCAGGTAGACCACCGCGCGCGCGAAGTTTGCATCGGTCAATTGCGGAGTGGCCACCAGGAGGACACCAGAACGAGGTCGCATGCGGGGCATGCTAGAGGCCACCCCCGCTTGCCAATGTGCGAGCGGCCGGCCCGTCACGGCGCCACTCAGCGATCCATCATCACGCAGCGGATCTCCGCCTCGCTGACCAGTTGGCCATCCACCAGCACCCGTCCCAAACACGAGCTCATGCGTGAGCGCAGACGCAGGACCTCGATCTCGATGCGCAGTTGATCCCCTGGGTAGACCGGGCGGCGGAACTTGACCTTGTCCATGCTCATGAAATAGGGGATCCGGCCGCTGTCCCGTTCTGAATCCATCAGCATCACCGCACCGGTCTGAGCCATGGCTTCCAGCAGCAGCACCCCAGGCATCACCGGCGTCCCGGGGAAGTGGCCCTGGAAGAAGGGCTCGTTGATGGTGACGTTCTTCAGACCGACGATCGACTTTCCCGGCGTGTACTCGGTGATGCGGTCGACCATCAGAAAGGGATAACGGTGCGGTAGGAGCGCGAGGATCTTCGGAATATCGAAGATCACCGCCGGGCGTTCCGCCTGATCGATGCGGCGGTTGATCTCCTGGACCAGCAACATGTTTTCGCGGTGACCGGTGCGGACGGCGATGAGATGCACGTTGATCCGCCGGGTGGCGTGCGCGAGGTCGCCGATCAGGTCGAGGATCTTGTGCCGCGCGGCCTCGTCAGGGAAACGCAGCTCGTTGTCGATGATGCGTTTGCCATCGTAGACGCAGGTGTTCTTGGTGGTCGCGCCCTTGCCGAGGCCGAGCGCCCGCAGCATCTCGACCTCCTTGGCCAGGCAGAAGGTGCGCGCGGGTGCGATCCGCTCCATGAACGATTGTTCGGTGAGTTCGACTTCGACCACCTGCGCGCCGCCGAGCGCACCACCATGATCATCGAGCGTGTACGTGATCTTCATGCCATCGGCATGCGGCAGGGCGATGAGCGAGCTCTTGCCATCACTCACCGAGATCGGTTCCGTCACGCTGAAATGACGCCGCGCCACCGACTGGTCGACCAGTCCGGCCTCACGCAGGCAGGTGGCGAAGTCGAGCGCCGAACCATCCAGGCCAGGCAGCTCCACCGCATCCAGTTCGATCACCAGGTTGTCCACGCCCAGGCCGACGCAGGCGGCGAGGAAGTGTTCGGTGGTGTGCACCTCGACCTCCTGGCCGTCGACGATGTCGGCCAGGGCCGTCCGCCGCATGCGTTGGCACAGGCGCGCGGGGTGCGCGGTGATGCCCGGTGCGCCCGGCAGGTCGGTGCGCACGAAGCGCATGCCGGTGTCCGGCGCCGCCGGTTTGAAGGTGACGTTGCAGGTCTCACCCGAATGCAGGCCGATGCCCGTGACGCCGACCGGCTTGGCGATGGTGCGCTGTGCACTCATGGCGTCTTCCCCGCGCCGCCTCCAGCGGGTGGTGTGACCAGCGCGAGACGGCGTTCCAAATCGGCGACGCGGAGCATCAGTTCCTTGACTGCCGCCTGCGTCGCTGGCAGGCGTCGTACGGCGACTTCCTGCGCCTGCGCGGCTTTGATCTCCTGCGCCGGGCTGCCACGGACCACCAATCGCGGTGGGATGCTCTTCGACACCCCGGCCTTGCCGGTGACGATGGCATGATCGCCGATGGTCAGATGGCCGCTGATGCCGGCCTGGCCCGCCAGGGTCACGTAGTTGCCGAGTTTGGTCGAACCGGCGACGCCCACCTGCGCGACGATGATGCAGTGGTGCCCGGTTTCGACGTTGTGGGCGATCTGCACGAGATTGTCGATCTTGGTGCCCTTACCGATGCGCGTGCGCCCGAAACGGGCGCGGTCGAGGCACGAGTTGGCACCGATCTCGACATCATCCTCGATGACGACGATGCCGACCTGTGGGATCTTGTGATGGACCCCTTCGAGCGAGGCGTAGCCGAAGCCGTCCGAACCGATCACCACCCCGCTGTGTAGGATCACGCGATTGCCGATCTGGCTGCGTTCGCGCACCGAGACCTGCGGATAGAGGGTGCAGTCGTGGCCGATGACCGACTCGTGACCGATGTAGACGTGCGGATAGATCACCGCGTGATCGCCGATCACCACGCCGTCCGCGATCACCGCATAAGGACCGATGGCGGGATCGACGCCGATGGTCACCCGTTCGCCGATCAGGGCGGTGGGGTGGATGCCGAGTGGCGGTGGTACCGCCTTGGGGCCGAAGGTCGCCACCACGCGGGCGAAGGCGAAGTCGGGGTTGGAGACCACGATCTGAATGAGGTTCGGAGCCTTGTGTTCGGCGGCGACCAGGACGGCGGTGGCCTTGGTTTCGCCGAGGTACGACTCGTACTTGGGATTGGCCAGGAAGCTGATGTCGCCGGGATTCGCCTCGGTCAGGCTGCTGATGCCGGTGATGACCTGCTGATCATCGCCGATCACCGTGCCGCCCAGCAGCTGGGCGACGTCGCGGATGGTCACACGCATGGTCAGGGCCCCGCGGGGACGGCCGGTGCCTCAGCGGCAAAGCGCCCGTTGACGTAGGCGACGAAGGCCTCGGTGATGTCGAGGGAGGCGTCGTAGTACAACGCGGTCTGCATGCCCAGCTGCATCAGGATCTCGTTCGAACCGCCGTTGGGCATATCGGGATTGGGTGCCAGCGTGACCAGCTTGATGCGGCGCTCCTTGGCGAAGGTCGCGAGGTGGCCGCGCAGGATGTCATAGGACTCCTTCAGCAGGGCCCCGTGGCGACGATCGAGCAGGGCGCGGGTGCGCTTGGCCAACAGCTCGGTCTTCACTTTGATGATCTCGCGCTCCTCCTGCGCCTGGGCGAACTTGTCGCTGGCTGGGCTCAGGACTTCCAGCTTGCCGTTGAGCACCTGACCCTGTTCCTCCAACTGCTTGAGGTGGGCCTCGGCGTCGGCCTTATCCTTTTTCAACTGTTCTAGCCGCGCCAGGTACTGTTTGCTGTTGCGGATGGCCTCATCGAGGCGCAGCACCACGTGATCCGGTGCAGAGGTGGCGGGGACGCCGGCTTCGCCGGCGAAGGAGCCCGTCGTGCAGGCGCACAGGACGAGCAACAGGAACAGACGCATGGGAGGCCCTCATGATGAGGCCGGCATGCTAGGCCGGGCCCCGGATTGGTCACGCGGATATTCCGCTGCAGTCCCACGCACCCCTGGGCCCCGGACAGCCGGAGAGCCCGACAGCCGGAGAGATATTCGCCACAGAGCGCACAGAGAGCACAGAGAAGAGCCGGCCATCCGCCCCGCTTTCCTGCGGTTACGGCAGCGTAGCGAGAGGGGAGCGCTCACGCTCTCCTCTGCTCTGTGCTCTCTGTGCTCTCTGTGGCGAATATTCGGCTGTCAGCTGTCAGCCGTCAGTAGCGGAATTGGCCCAAGGTGAATTGGATCTGCGAATTCGATTCGCCTTCGCGGGCGTTGAGCAGCCAGGCGAAATCGAGCGACACCGGGATCATGATGGGAAAGCGGACGCCGAAGCCGATGGCGGTGCGCATGTCGCTCACCTCCATGGTCTCGCCGGCACCCCAGACGTTGCCCCAGTCGGTGAACAGCGCCAAGCGGATGCCCTCGTTGTTGTCCTGCACCGGCACCGAGATCTCGGCGCTGACGAGGGCATCGGTGGTACCACCGGTGTAGGCCTCATTGCCGAGGATGTTGATCTCGGTCGGGCTCAGCCGGTCGCTCTCGAAGCCGCGGTGCCGGGGGTTCGGACCACCGCCGTAATACCGCTGGTAGAAGGGGATCGCATCGGTGTCGCCGAGCGTGCGGATCTGCGACCAGCGGGCATTGACATGGAAATAGGTCACGCCCCCCTGCTCGCCTTCGATGAGTGGGAGGAAGTGGTCGCCTTTGAGGGTGTAGCTCCAGTACTCCGACGATCCCGACAGCGGATCGGCAGAGAAGGTCTCGCTCGCATTCACCTGATAGCCGCGCGTGGGCATGCGCGGATTGTCGAGGCGATCGTAACTCTGGCCCAGGGTCAGCGAGTTGTGGTAATACTTGCCCTGGCCGAACAACGCGTCGTTGGGTGCGTCGCTCTCCGGATCCAGTACTTCGAGGTCGGCATAGGCGTAGGTGAGATTCAACCGCAGATCGTTGTTCAGGAAATAACGACCGACCGAGATGGTTGGCGTGGAACGGTGTTCCTCCCACGAGCGGCGCCGCGAGGTGACGTAGGAATAGCCCAGCGTCAGCGCATAGGGACCGTCCATCAGGTGTGGGTTGGTCCAGCTCAGATCGGCGCTGGTGGTGTCCTGTGACCACTGCAGGCCGAGGTTGAGGCTCTGACCGGCGCCTCGCCAGTCGCGGGTGATGTCCCCCGCCAGTAGACCGCTGAAAAAGCCCTGGGCGTTGAAATTGCGCTCGCCGAATCCGGCCTGGATGAAGACGCCGTCGGACGAGCTGTAGCCGACCTGGAAATTGAGCGTGCCGGTGTTGTCTTCTTCCAGTTCCACGCGCAGATCGGCCTCGTCCGGACGGTCCTGCGGGAAACGCGGCGCCAGGCGGATCGGCCGCATGGGATTGTTCTGGAACAGACCGGTGCGTTGGATCTGGCGCTTCGATTCGTCGATGTCGTCGTCGTTCCACAGGTCGCCCGGCACCAGGTCGATGGCGCGGCGGATGACCGCATCCTTGGTGACGTAGTTGCCGTGGATGTCGACCCGCCCGATCTTGTATTTACGCCCTTCGCTGACGTGCAGCACCAGGTTGACGCGATGGTTGACCAGATCGAGGCCACGGTCCTCGCGGATATCGCAACGGGCATAGCCCTGGTTGCTGATCACGCGACGGGCGCGTTCGATGGCCTTCTGGATGTCGTTGCGCTTGAAGGGAACGCCCTCCGCCAATTCGAAGGCGGAACGCAGTTCGGCGCCCGACGCCACGGTGTTGCCGACGAAGCTGACGCTGCCGAGGTAATAGCGTTCGCCGGGATCGAGGTCGTAGACCACCATCACCGAATCGTTCTGTTCGCCATCGGGCGCGAAGGTCGGACCATTGCGCCGGCGCTCATCCAAGGGACGGATGTAGTCGGTGATCTCAGCGCGCGTGCCCCCTAGGCGCGCATCCAGCCAGCCCAATTCCTGGATGGTGCGCACCACCGAGCCCTGATCGAAGGTCATCAGCTCGGCGTGGTAGGCCGCGCCGGGAGCATTCAGCAGACCCTGATCGACCTGCTTGGGCAGCACCTTCGCCGGGAGATTCAGGTACACCACGTTGGCGACCTTGATCTCCGGCCCCAGGTTGGTGAAGAAGGTGACCTTCATGTTGCCGTGCAGATCCTCCTGCCGCACGCTGACCCGGGCATAACGATAGCCCTTGTCCTGGAAGTGCGCTTCGATCGCGCGGCGATCGTTCTCCAGGATCAGGGGATTGAGCCAGCTGCCGGCCTTGGTCACCACCTGCTTTTCCAGGGGTGAACGCTGGAAATATCCCAGGTCGGCGAACTCGACCTCGGCCACGTAGGGCTGTTCCACCACGTGGAAGGTGATGATCAGCGAACCGTCCGGATTGCGGGCGATCTCGCTGCGGGTGTTGGTGAACGGCCCCATCTTCTCGATGGCTCTGACATCGTCTGCCATCGCCACGGGATCGAACACCATCCCGGCGCGTGTGGTCAGGATGAAGCGGACCCGGTCGGGGTGGTAGTTCTTGGTGCCGACGATCCGTACCTCGCGTACTTCGTTGGCTTTGACCGTCACCGGCTTGGGTACCTCGGTGGCCGGCTTGTCCTCGGCACCGATGCCGCTCAGACCAAACACCAACGCCATCACGGTCGGTACAGCATGACGAAGGCGGGGGTGACGAGGCAACGGGGGCTCCGGAAGGGAGCGGGCATGGTAGAGCGATGGTTCCGGGGGCAATGTGGTCCCGCGGTCGGTCGGGACGAGCCCCCGGGCAAGGTGGGAAAGGTTGGCGGGCTCTGCGAGTCGCCGGCAGCCGCACCGCCGCCCGCATCGCGCGACTCCCGCTTCCCGCCTTTCCCGCCGCCGCGGCCTCCCTAGCGTTCCCGTCCATGGCCCTGCTGGAAGTCCGCGACCTGCGCAAATTCTTCCCCATCCGCCGTGGGGTGTTCGGCAAGACCGTGGGTCAGGTCCATGCGGTCGATGGGGTCTCCTTCGACCTGGAAGCGGGCTCGGCGCTCGGTCTGGTCGGTGAGTCCGGTTGTGGCAAGACCACCCTGGGCCGCTGCCTGCTACGCCTGATCGAACCCAGCGCAGGCAGCGTCAAACTCGACGGTACCGATGTGCACGCCCTGCCACGCAGCCGGCTGCGGCCATTCCGGCGGCATGCGCAGATGATCTTCCAGGACCCCTATGGCAGCCTCAACCCACGTCTGACGGTGGGGGAGATCCTGGCGGAACCGTTGATCGTGCATGGCTTGGCGGATCGGCGTGGTGCCGAGGAACAGGCCGGCCGGCTGCTCGAACGGGTCGGCCTGACCCGTGAGCACCTCGGCCACTACCCCCACCAGTTCAGCGGCGGCCAACGCCAACGCATCGGCATCGCCCGCGCCCTCGCGCTCAAACCGAAACTCATCGTCTGCGATGAGCCGGTATCGGCGCTCGACGTCTCGGTCCAGGCGCAGGTGCTCAATCTGCTCAAGGATCTGCAGCAGGAATTCGGCATCGCCTATCTCTTCATCTCCCACGACCTGGCCGTGGTTTCGCATCTCTGTCCGCGCGTCGCGGTGATGTATCTGGGCGAGATCGTCGAGATCGGTCCGGTCGAACGTATCCTCGGCCAGCCGCTGCACCCTTATACCCAGGCCCTGCTCTCAGCGGTTCCGAGCGGCGAGCCGGGCAAGCCACGCCAACGCATCATCCTCGAAGGCGACCCGCCGAGCCCGCTCGAACCCAGCAGCGCCAAACGCTTCACCAGCCGATTTCCCAAGCAAGCAGCGGCGTTCGCCTCAGGCGAGATCCGTCTACAGGACGCCGGCCCCGGCCACCAGGTGCGCTGCGCGCGCCTCGACGTGCTGCAGGAGTTCGCCGCGGCTTTGTGAGATCGGCGAAAAAAAGGGTTCTTCGGCGAGATGAGTGGGTTGGGAAACTGCAAGCACGTGGTCTACTCTCGGGATCAATCGGAGAAAGGCTGGCCGCAGAGGCGCAGAGACGCAGAGGAAGACAAGAACAGAGGCTTTTCGTCTCTGCGTCTCCGCGTCTCTGCGGCCCGATCCTCTTTCATTGACGCACTGCACCCACTGATCACGCCGAAGAACCAAAAAAAGCAGGACAGCCAGCCACAGAGCTCACAGAGAGCACAGATGAGGAAATCCCTCTGTGCTCTCCGTGGGCTCTGTGGCTAGCTGCCCCCGACCCTCGGGATGGAGCGGGCGTCAGAATCCGGGATTGGCCTCGGGCTTCGCTGCCGGTTCGGCCGGCGCCGGATCGCCGCGCGGGCCACCGCCACGCTGACCGCCACCGCGCTGACCGCCTCCCCCGCCCATCCAACGCAGGTCGAGGTCGCTCAAGCGTGGCCGCAGCCACGAGGTCACCGGTGAGTCCGCACTGATCTGCCAGCGTCCCTGCTGTTCCACCAGTTTGAGCGGCAGGACGTGGGTCGCGCCGAAAGCGCTGAAGGTCACCGTCACCAGTTTGGCGGTCGCGCCGATGGTGGCGGGATCGCGCGTCAGGTCGCTGGCGGTCACCTGCACCGAATCGAGCGCCTGATCGAGTTCGAGTCCGTAGACCGCGAGCACCCGTTTGAGCTCAGGCATCGCCAGCGCGACGCGCTCGAGCACCTGTGCCAGATCGAGCTTGCCGAGTTCCGTGATGCTGGTGGCGCCGAGTTTGGCGAGAGCCGCCGACAATCCTTCCGCCGCCTGCCGGGCCTTGCCCGCATCGTTCAACCCCGATGACGGCAGCCAGGCGGCGAAGGCGCTGAACCAGCGTTGCAGCGCGCGCGTCTGTTCGCTTTCGATGCCGTTGGCCAGCAGGCCGCTCACCACTGCCGAGATACCGCTCTGCACGATCATCCGCGTCAGCCCGCCACGGCGGCGATCTCCACCGGCCTCGGGCTTGGCGCCGTTCATCTCCGCCACCTGCTGCGCCATCGTCTGCGGTTCGACCATGGCAAGGAACGGGGTGATGAAGTTGCCGACCTGCTGTGCCCCGTCGGCGCCGGTGCTGGCGCGCAGAACGCGATTGAACATGCCGGTGACCCAGGGATTGCCGTCGGCGGTTCCGACCTGCTGCCAGCCGCGCTCGACGTTGCGCTGATCGCTTTCAGGCAGGCGCTGCAGGAAGGCCTTGGCGTCGTTGGTGCGCAGCGCCCGGATGGCGGATCGCACCGCTTCTTCGGCGCCTGATTGATCGAGATTCTGCGGGTCGCTCACGGTCGGCGGCGCTGGCGGGGCAACCGTCACCACCACCGGTGTGGGCGGGGCTTCGGCGGCGATGGTGTAGCTCGCCACCATCAGGGTGCTGAGCGAGAGGGTGCCGGCCGCGATGGTCGCGGCGGCGGTGATCTTCAACAGGGCCATGGTCGACAGGCCTCCTTTGGTCAAGGCGATGACGTGCGGGGCGGCGGTGCCGATGGCGGCGGCGGTGCTGAACGAGCCGGCAGCGATCGCGCTGGCGGCCTTGGCGGTGGCGAGGGTGAAGGCGGCGGGCACCGCAGCTGTGGCTTGGCCTTCGGCCGCCAGCATCCCCACCAGCACCAGCGCGCCGACGGTCACGCCCTTGCGGCTGAGCTGGTTGCGCAGCAGTTCACGCCCGCGCGAGAGCAGTGAGGCGAGGGTGCCCTCCTTGAGATTGAGCAGGCGTGCGACCTCCTCCTGCGAATGGCCTTCGAGGTAATGGAGGACCAGCGGTACCCGATAACGCTCGGCGAGACGATCGAGGGCGTGGTCGAGCGTTTCGCGCAGTTCACCGCGCAGTCGTTCGTCCAGCCCATCTGGTGGCGAGGTCATGGCCTGGGCCTCCTGGTGTGCTTCGTAGCGGCTGCGATTGAGTGCCGCCTCGCGTTGACGCAGCGCGACATGCCGCGCCACCCGATGCAACCAGCCACCCAGCGTGGGATGGTCGCGCAGGGAACGGGCTTTCGAGGCCAGCGTGATGAACACCGCCTGCGCGGCGTCCTCCGCATCCGTGCCATTGCCGGCAATGCGCCGGCAGGCGCCCAGGACCATCGGTCCGTGACGTTCGACCAGGGCGCTGAAGCTCTTCTGCCGCTCGACGTCATCCCCGGCGTCGCAGAAGGCGGCGATCAGCACATCATCAGATGACCAACGGCTATCCATGGTTGCATGATCCTATCCGCGGTCCCCGGGGGAACCTTGCATGGACTTGAGGGACAGCCGAGCGAAGTGCGAGGTGCGATCGTTCGCTGCGCTCGCTGTGCGAGGTTGAGAGCCTGCCATTGGCGTTCCTGACGACCTGGAGCCCACTCCTCGCAAACCTCGCACTTCGCACTTCGCACGCGAGCGCAGCGAGCCTCAGGCGAATGTCAGCCGCACCCACTCACCGCGGTCGCTCGAGCCGCGGCAGGCGTGCAGTTCGCGCCGCGCCGGAACGGCGATGAGGCAGGCGTTGGTGCTGGTCCCCTGCTGGTCCTCGGCGAAGCGGTTGATCGAGTCGACGCCGTCGCCGCGGTCGGCGAACAAGCGCTTCAGGCTGTCGACGGTCTGGCCGCCCGCGTCCAGCCACGCCGTGGTGCGGGCCAGGCGCGCCTGGGAAGAGGTCGAGGGGGCTTCCCCTTCGGCACGGGCGTGCCCGGAGTCCTGGCAGTGGTTGGTGCGCGTCAGCGGGTGGTCGCCATGGCGCAGCACATGGCTGGTCGCGGTGCACTCGACATCGTCGATGCCATCGATGTCCGCCGCCCAGTAGGTGTGCGCGGCGGCGCGCGGCGCAGTGATGATCGCGCGCAGGGCGCTGGTGCGGTCCGGACTGCGGATCGCCTTGTGCAGCAGCGACAGGTAGGGGATGCCGACGCGCGAGCCGCGGGTCTTGATGTTGGTGGTGCCCACCGCCACGCCGTGCGCGTTCATCCCCATCAGGGAGGGGCAGCCCGCGCAGGTGATGCTCCAGGTCTCCGGACCGGCGCTCGGCTGACGATGCACCGCTACCACGAACTCGAGATCGGTCGGATTCAGATCCCAGGTCTGCGCGCCGATCACCACGCCGTCGGCGCTGTGCGAAGCCGGGACCAGCGCGGTGGTGCACCCTTCCGCATCCGCCAACGCGGGCAGTGCCAGGATATCGCGGATGTCGGTCATGTTGCCGGTGGTGTAGAGGTCGACCGCGTCGACGCCCGCTGCCTCCGCCAGCGCCATGTGCTCGGTCCAGCCGTCGTGATCCCAGGTTTCCAGCGCCGCCAGGCAGCGCCGGCCGAGGTCGCGAAAGGTCTGCTCATCTCGGATTCCACGTTCGTGCAGATAGACCCGGGCCGCCCGCAGCCGCTGTGCGACGAAGGCTCCGATCACCGCTTTGAGCTGCTGGCCCTGCCCGCGGCCGAGCTCGGCGGGGGTACCACGGACATGGATCTGCGGGAGTGGGAGCAGGGCAGGCATGGAGGTTATCTAGGAGATGGGACGGCCTGGACCAAGCGCATGAGCGGCGGGGTTCGGCGGCAGGGGAGAGTGTGCGGCGCGTGGCGTGGGACGCGGTCTTGCACGCTCCGCCCCCCGCCTCCGTCACTGCACCTGCCGCAACCACTCCTGCAGATTGTAATAATTGGTCACGCGGGCGATGTGGTCCCCACGGATGGTGAAGAAGGCGCCCCCACCGAGGGTATAGGTCTGGCCACGTGCGGGCGGCAGACCGGCATCGGTCTGCAGGTACGTGCCGTGGACGGTGTATTCAGCAGCGGCCCGCGTCGCGTCCGGGCAGGTGAAGACCACCACGTCGGCCAGACGTTCGCGATAACAGGTATTCATCCGCTCCATGAAACGCGAGAAGGCCGTGCGGCCACTGATCCGTCCGGATTGGTTGATCTCATGCACCACATCCTCGCTCAGGCAGCCGAGCATGCTCGCCATGTCGCCGAGGTTGAAAGCGTCGTAGTAGCGGCTGATGAGAGCGGCGGGGTCGGTCATGGGCAGGCATCCGATTTACGGTTGGCCGGGTACGCGGGCGCCGGACTTTCCGCACCTCGAGGAAACGGATCAAGCAGCAGCCGGGCATCGGGCAAGGACGACGCTTCACCGGCGGCGAAGGTCTCACCAGTCCATCGGCATCACCCAGCCGGGTTGTCCGGGGGTCAGCATCAGGCGTGCAGACACGTCGTGTGCCAGCCGCAGTCCCTCCTGAGCGACCTCGGCATCGACCAGGATGAAGCGATGGCTGGCAGGGCTGCCGAGCAGATACGACGTGGTGGTGCCCAAGGGTGGGAGATCGAGGCGGATGAGCCGACGGCTGCGCTGGATCGGGGCGATCTCCGTCACCTCGGCACCATCGTGTGGGCCCGCGTCGAACGGATCGACGGTCCCGAGGTACTTGAAGCCGGCACGCCGCAGCAGGGTTCGCACTGGCGTGGTGGCGGGGCCTTCCTTGCCGATCAACTCACGCGCCGCGGGTGGCAGGAGATCGCCGATGATCTCTTCATGTGGGAAGAACGCCTCGATGAACTCCTTGTCGCTGCGGCACAACAGATCGGCGCGGTAATATTCCATGCCGGTCAGCGGCCCGCCGACTGCATCCCAGAAGGCATTGCCGCCGTCGCTACGCCGGGCAGGCAGCAGTTCCGCCAGCAACCGTCGGCAGAAATGCGCGCGGTGCATCGCGACCAGCAGCAGCCGGGCGGCGACCAGGAGTTTCCCCACGCCTTTTCCGCGCGCCTCCGGATGCACCACGAGTCCGCCGAGTTCGGTCCAGGGTTCGACGTCGCGGCCGAGCTTGAGCAGTAGGCGATCGCGGTCGGCATTGAGCTGCTTGCTGTGGACCGTGGTCTCCTGGACGGTCAGGTAATAATGCGGTTCGTCCGGCATGCCGTGGTAGGCGAACACCGAGGCGGTGCCGAGCAGACGCTCACGCTGGATGATCCCATGCACCGATTCGATCTCTACCGCGACCAGGGTGAAGGCGGCGTGTTTGGGGTCGGGCCGGGCCGCGGCCACGCCGGTCAAGCCAGCGAAGCTGCGCACGCTGTCGTTGATGATCCCCGTCAGCGCGACCGGATCATCGGGCAGGTTGACGGTGTCGAGGTGGTCAGCCAGGGCCTGCAACTGCGGCAGATCGGCCAGGGCGACGGGACGGAGGAGGACGTAGGTGGTCACGGGGTCGTATGTATGGGAGACGGCGGCGGCGGCCAGGGGGGCGCCGTTCATCGCCGGGATCCGAATGCCAGAAGACCCCGGACCCCCACATTCCCCCTAATAAAACTCCCGGCCCGCCGTAAACAGGGCAGAACCACGCCGGCAGCCCGGGGTGATCTGATGGCCCCGTCTGGATGAAAGGACGTCCTATGCGCTCTCTCCGCCTCCTGGTCTTGTTGCTGCTGCTCTTTCCCACCCTCCGGGCAGCGGTCGGGCTGGTGACGGTGCCGGAACGCGAGGTGGTCCGGATGACCATCTACAACGCGGTCGACCTGACGCTGATCCAGGAGGCGCGCACCCTGATCATGAAGAAGGGCATGAACCGCATCCAATACCAATGGGCGGGCACGCTGATCGATGCCACCTCGCTGGAGATGCGTTGCCTCGATCAGGCGGCCAAGATCGAGATCTTAGGCGTGGTCTACCCACCCAACGCGCCCGCGACGCTGGTCTGGGAGATCGAGTCGCAGGTCGAAGGGCCGGCGAAGTTCGAGATCAGCTATTTCACGTCCGGGCTGACCTGGGGCGCGGACTACGTCCTGCGCGCCGCACCCGATGAACGCACCGCCGACCTCGAAGGCTGGGTGTCGGTGAGCAACCACTCCGGCGAGAACTATCCCAAGGTCGAGGTCCGCCTGGTGGTGGGTGCGATCAACCTGGTCGAGCAGATCCGCGACCTCGCCACCAATCAGATCCAGGAGCGCACGCGCCAGGTGCGCAAGGAGGAGCTCAAGAAGGCCGGGCGAGCGGTGATGGCGAAAGCCATGAATGCGCCGACCGCAGCGGCGATGGAGATGGCGGATGCCGCCGCACGTCCGGAAGTGGTCTCCGCCCGCCTGGGCGATTACCACATCTTCAGCGTCGCGGGGGTGCAGGAGGTGCTCACCGGCGCGACCACCCGCTTCCAGGCCATCACCACCAAGGAGCCGATGACGCTGGAGGTGCTCTACCGCGTCGGCTTCCTGCAGGATCAGGCGGTCAAGCTCTACCGCTTCATCAACGATCAGCAGCACCAGCTGCCCGATGGACCGCTGCCGGAAGGTCTCTGGCACGTCTTCCGCATCACCGACGCCAAGACCCGGTCCCTCAGCTACAGCGGTTCGACCAGCAGCATCTATGTACCCCCGGCGCAGAAGGTCGAACTCAACCTGGGCGTCGATCCCGCCATCGCGGTCAAACAGGTGCATGAATGGCACGGCGAGACCAACCACCACTTCGACAACAACGGCCGCGTCGACGCCTTCACCAGCCACGACCGCTATCGCTTCCGCCTGGTCAATACCGCGGCCATCCCGGTGTCGGTCGAATACCTGGTGAACGCCAACGGCGACTGGACCATCGATGGGCTGGTGGGGGAGCGCCGCGACCACGCGACCTACCGCCATCAGGCGAAGGTCGCTGCCGGGGCGGTTCTGGAGCTGGGGCCCTTCACCATCACCACCCGCAGCGGTGAGCGGATCCCCCCGGTCAAACCGCCGGAGATCCAGCCCCTGCCGAAGATCCAGGTGGGCAAATGATCACCGATCTGAAAGCCGGGCAAACCGCAGAGAGCGCAGAGGGCGCAGAGCCGACGGCCAGGAGGATCGGCAACGCCTTCACTGGATTCTCCTCTGCGGGCTCTGCGCCCTCTGCGGTTCGTCCCTTCTCCTGCTTCGGAGGTCCAGCCATGAAACTCCTCGCCCCCATCCTGCTCGCCCTGGCTCTCGCCGCGCCGCTCGCCGCCGAGGTCAAGCTCTCCACCCTGCCGGACCGTGAACGCGTGGTGGTGCGCTTCGAGGACAACGGTCGCGTGCTGGTCGAGGAGATCCGCACGCTGACCCTCGATCAGGGCTCGACCACGGTGAACTTCACCTGGCTGGGCGTGAATATCGAACGCGGTTCGATCCAGATGCTGGGCGTCTCCGGCGTGCCGTTCTCGGTCATCCGCGCCACCTATCCCCCTGAGCAAGGCAATAGCCTGTCCTGGGACGTATCATCCAAAGTGGCCGGACCCGCGCAGGTGCGCATCAGCTACCTGCTCGATGGGCTGTCGCGTGAGGTCGCGCTGCGGGCGGTGATCGCCGAAGGCAGATCCGAGCTGTCGCTGCGGGTCTACCAGCGCCTGATCAACCAGAGCGGAGAGAGCTACGACCAGGCCTCGCTGCAGGCGGCCTTCGGCGACCTCCGCGACAGCCCGCTCGCCACCGGCGAAACCCGGCAGCAGCTGGCGGCGCGCTTCCTCGAGGTGCCCTTCAGCAAACGCTACAGCTACGACCCGGCGCACGGTGAGCGCGTGTCGGTGGCCTACGTGCTGCGCAACTCCGCCGAGGGCAAACTCGGCAGCGGTATCCTGCCGGCCGGCAAGGTGCGCATGTTCCAGCAGACCGGCACCAGCGAAGCATTCCTGGGCGAGGACTGGGCCCTGCCGACCGCCCTCGGCGAGGAGCTCTCGCTCAAGATCGGTGACACCAAGGACCTCACCGTCCGCCGCGTGGTGCTGAAGACCCGCCAGGAGGTCGTCCAACGCGATCATAAGAATCACCCCGCCCTGTCGCATCAGCTGCAGGACGTGCGTTTCGAAGTCGAGAACTTCAGCGGCGACACCAAGACCATCGAACTGGTGGAACATATCTCCGGTGAATGGGACGTGCTCGAACCGAAGCAGGTGCTGGAAAAGCG
>JANPIY010000188.1:0-6850 GCA_031425255.1 Planctomycetota bacterium | reverse complement strand
CCACAGTGTTTGGCAAACGAATCTCCGGGCCGCGGAAAAGACACTGAAAATATGGCGAGCATAGAGATCACGAGCGGTATTCGGGACATGATGTCCGGTCACGACTATGGGGCAGAGGAGCTGGCCTACCTGCTTAAGTATGTCGATGTCGCTGCAGGCACGACTTCAGATGAAGATTTTAAGATGATACAGCTTGGTCTTCATGCCATGGCTGCAGATCTAGTCGTGCACGCTGACAAGGAGCGCGACATCTTGATGCCCGCAGCTATATTTACAGAAGGTCTTCTGAGTTCAAAGCGCAAGTGTACGCTGAAACAGAGAGCAGATGGCACTCAACCCTCTATGTTATTTCGTTGAGTGAAAGGAATGTACAGGCTTGTCAGCCCGTGGTCGGATCCCCTAGTCGCACCATGGCTTGCTTTACAGTAGATTCGGCCTCGGCGGCAATGTTGGCCTTGAGCATGGCGATAGTGTGCTCGCCGCGCAGGCCTTCGATGAGTCGCACGAGATCGCGGAAGCCGGCAGCTTGGGAGTCGCGCTGGGCATCAGCCACCTTCTCCTGCTTCGGTGCCAAAAGGCGCCACGCTGTGTCGGCCACAGCTCCGCCCATCCCAGGGACGAAGCGGAGCACACCCAGCGCTGCGGCACCGGCACCGGCAAGCCACCCCCACCATGGTATAACGGATCCGGCTACTTTCGCGGCCCGGCTGGCATCATCGGCATAGCCGGTGGGGTCTGCTGTGATGGCAGCAGGAGTTCGCTTAGGTGAAGGTAGCACCTTACCTTCGGCGGTGGCCTCGACGTGATCGTGGGCACCAGCCAGTGCTGCAGACGCCACTGGGTCAGCGGCAACGCGCGGCTGCGCGGCTTCGATGCCCGCAAGACCATCCGAGAGGTTCTGTGCCTGACGATTGGTGAGGCCACATCCGGTGAGGGAGAAAACGAAGAGAATCAGCACTGTGAAGCGGATCATGGCGTTGCTCCCTTGGTTAGGCGTATCAGATCAAGAACAAGTGCGCCCAGACCCGATGCTCCGGCGGTCGCAGCTACCGCCCACAAGATGCGGAACTGCGTACGCAGGATGACAACCTGCTCGTTCTTCTCGCTCGATTGCTTACGCAGTTCGTTGACCTGCGTGCGGACCTCGCGCACGGAATCCCGGAAGCCGCGCATCTCCTGCCGCAGGGCGACGAGTTCGCACGACAACTCGTGCAGCGTGGCGGCGAGATCCCTGGTGGGACTGCGGCGTGGAGGAATGGGAGTGTTATCGTCGTGACTCATGGGATCACCGGCGGGAACGGGATGACGGACACTTGGAGAGCAGCCACCAAGCACCCAGACTGAACCCGGCGAGCACGGACAGCGCTCGCCAATCGATCGGCTGACCGGGATCTGCACCCAGGCCTGCGACTGTGACGGGTTCGGGATCGAGAGTGGCGTGGACTTCCGGGATGTCGGCGGGAGCCATCTGCTCCATATCCTGGGGAAACATCCTCATCGCCGATTCGGCACTCGGCTCTGGCATCAATGCGGGCATGGAGTCGATTGGTATGGCTTCCTGCATCGGCATGGCTGCGGGCGAAGCATCCGAGTAACCATCCGGCAGGCTCATAGCTTCTGCTGGCTGCCCCTGGTCGATGGCCGCAGGTGGGTACTCATATCCCGGTGGCGGCATCTCTTGCTGTTGCGACATGGCTGCGCGCTGCGCCTTCTTCTGCCGGGCCTTCATCTTCTTTTTCTTGTGCTTCACCGCGAGTGCGCCGCCTGCGGCGACGGCTGCACCAGCCGCCCATCCCCACGGTCCCATCGCCGTCAGAAGCCCACCGCCCTGTCCCATCGACAGGAGCGGTTTGGCAATGCGCGTGAGTGGCTTCACGAACTTTTTCAACTTCTTGAATTTGAACTTGCCTAGGTCGCCCATCGACTGCGGATCGGCGTCATCGTCAGCAATGGTGGTGGTCACGACGGCATCGCACGCTGCGCGTTCTGCGGATCGGCGCTGGCGGGCAGCGTGTCCTACGGACGTGGTGGGAATCCGCACTACTACCTGCGTTGCATCCAGCGCCTCAAGGGGAAGGGCTGCACCGCGCCAGACATCGCAGCGGGGATGTGGGAAGACGCGGTGGTTGAACTGTTGGTGAAGTCGGCTCAGGGCCAGGGTGAGGTGCTCGCTGCCCTTGAGGAAGAGATGCAGCAGCAGCGCCGCATGGAGGGGCCAGCGCGGGCACGACGCGACGCCATCACGTTCCAACGCGACAGCATCCAGCAACGGCTTGATCGCCTTATCGACTTGGTGGCTGGGGGTGATGCGCCTGGGAAGTCGGTGGCCCCTAAGATTGCGGAACTGCAACTGGCCATTGATGAGTGCGACCGCCAGTGCGCGACCTGTGAAGCGGAGATCGCTCTGGCATCCATGACGGTCGCCAATGCTCAGCACATGCTCGACCACTGGCGGAAGAGTGTGGCCGGGCTCGCCCAGGAATCGCCCGAAGTGAAGCGGCGGACCTTGCTGGCGGTGCTCAAGGAAGCCCACCTTGGGCTCGGCAAGGACATCCGGCTCGTGCTCTGGTCTTTGGGAGGCGGAGGCGGGGATGGTGGAGGCGGGTTGGCCCGTCCTCACCCCACCGATCCCGACCAGGGGCCACCAACCACAGACCTAGAAAATAAAACGACCATCGCCCTGGGTTCGGACGATGGTCGGCTATGGCGGACAGGGGGGGATTCGAACCCCCGAACGAGTTTCCCCGTTGCACGCTTTCCAAGCGTGTGCCTTCAACCGCTCAGCCACCTGTCCAAGGTCTTTTTGCGTAGCGGGGCGGCACTATCATGGCGAGACCCGCGGGGTCAAGAAATGCGCGTCGGGCCGGGAACCTCACCACCAGGTCAGAGACCGGATGGGCGCTCAGCGGATGAAGGATTCGCTGCGCGGTGAGGAGTAATCGTTCATGACCCCAGGGTTCTGGTCGCCACTGCTGGGGATCACGCCATCCCCGAAGGCCGGATCGTGGGCACAGGTGGCGAAGCGCTTCACGCGGTTCTTGAGGTTGTTCCACTCGAAGGAGCCATAGGCGACGAAACGGTTGATGTCGGCGTGCAGCTCCCAGTACTCCTCCACGGAGTGCTGGTAGAAGCGCTTGAGGTCGGCCACCAACAGTTCGCCGTTGGCAATGTTGCTGCGCCAGAAGCGCTTGACGTCCTCACCCAGGGGCCTGACCTCGCGCTCGTAGAATTCGAAGAAGGCATCGACGTCGGCCATCAGGCGGGGAACCATCTCGATCTGGTAGTTCTTGTAGCGGCGGATGTCATCGGTGAGGCGGTCGAGCTCCCAGCGGCCGCGCGCCTTGAAGCGGATGAGATCGCCACGCAGCTTCGCCAGTTCGCGGTCGCGGTATTGGGTGAAGCGCCAGACGTCGTCGACCAGGCGCGGCACGGTCGCAACCTCATAGGCGTAGAAGGCGCGGAAGTCGGCCAGCATACGATCACCCTCGATCAACGCATGCAGACGGAAGCGCTCCACATCCCAGAGCAGCTTGTCCCAGTCCTCGAGATTGACCGCGAACCACGCGCGACCGTCGCGGATGAGCTTCTTGTACTCCCGCTGACGCCACTCGAGGAACTGGTAGACGTCCACCTGGACGTTGGCGAACTCCCAGTTCGCGTGTTCGAAGAAGCGCTTACGTCGGCCCGCAGCGGCATCACCTCACGAAGTTGGTATTCGCGCCAGATGATGATGTCCTGCACCAGATTGCGCCATTCGGGGTCGGCCTTGGCGAAGAACCGCAGGACGTCGTTCTTGGCGCGTGGGAAGTTCTGGACGTTGTAGCCGTAATAACGCGCCACGTCCTTGGTCAGCTTCTCGATCGACAGCCACTCGCGGTTGTAGTGATAGGCGAGCTCGGTCTTGAGGTTCCACCACTCGCGTTTGCGCCACTCCATGAAGTTCGCCACATCGAGTGGGGCCTCATTGACGAGCAGCGCATTGGAAACGACGAAGCGTTCGATGTCGATGACCAGCAGGTCGGTTTCGCGTTGGGCATGTTTGGCGAAGCGGTGCACGTCATCGATGGTGGCATCGCGTTCACGGCAGCAGCCTGCAGCCAGCATTGCCATGGCGACAGCAACAAGGAGAAGGCCCGGGCGGAACATCGCACGGAGCCTAGAATCGGCCCATCCCCCACCAACCGACGGGCATGGTGGCGGCCCACCGTGTGTCATTGGCAGGCCGGTACCGGCGGTGCAGGCCGTGAAGATGCTGGGGTTTAGAGCCGACAGGTCGCGCGGCGGAGCAACGCCATCAGCGGATTTGACTCGCCGTGGGGGCTTCACATGATCCGCCCCGCACAGCCGGAACCTGGGAGCTGAGCGCCGCCGAATCTGGTCAGGCCTTGACGGGAGCAGCCATAAGGCATGCGCCGGCGTCCCAGGAACTCTGGCTGTGCTTGTTTTTAACTGGCCATCCGGCCCGGAACGGGCCGGAGCGCGCCTGCGGCGCTTGCGATCGGCTGCGCCGCTTGGGCCAGTTCATTGGCCGGGGCTCTGGCGGACCCCCCGGCAACGTTCGGCTTCCTTGGCTTCGCCTCGGTCGCCTCACTGCCCCCCTCTTGATCATGACGATGTGTAGGCCGCGCCTGGGCGCGGTGGCGCGTACGACGTTCGACCGCTCGGGCCTGCGGCCCGGTACTCGCTGCGCTCGTGGTCCGGCTACGCCGGACGCGGTCTTATTTCTGAAAGCCCACTTTGCTCTTCACCCCTCCACGTGGCACGGGCGTCCCGCCCGTGAGCCTCAATTAGGGGCGGTCGAGACACGCTGAAGCCGACGCCTGGTCATGCGGGCCACTGCGATTCCGGCCGGAGGCCGGGCAACCGCGGCACGGTTCAGCCGTCGAGCACGCTCAACGCGAATCCTTTGAGATACTCGCTCTCCGGCACGGCGGCGATCACCGGGTGGTCCGGGCTGGCTCCGTAAACCGCCTCCCGTCGCAGGATACGGTGGGCATCCTGCGCGGCGTCCAGGATCATGTCATGGAACAAAGGGGCGGTCACGTGGTGCGAACAGGTGTACGTCGCCAGGACGCCACCCGGTTCGAGCATGCGCAAGGCGCGCAGGTGGATCTCCTTGTAGCCGCGCATGGCGCCGTCGACCGTGGCGCGGCTGCGGGTGAAGCTGGGCGGATCGAGGACGATGAGGTCGAAACGCGCGCCAGCGGTGTCGAGATCCTTCAACTGGTCGAAGGCGTTGTCGCAGCGGGTCTCGAAACGGCCGGCGACGCCCGCCCATTCAGCTGCCTGCGCCACGCCCTTGATGCTGTCCGCCGCGGTATCGATGCCGATGGCGTGCGCAGCGCCGGCCTGCAGCGCGTGCAGGCCGAAACCTCCCAGGTGGCAGAAGGCATCGAGCACCCGCATCCCCGGACGGACCAGGGTCGCCACCGCCTCCCAGCTCAGCTGCTGGTCGAGGTAGAGGCCGGTCTTGTGCGGATCGAGCGGATCGCAGGAGAAATCGGCTTGGCCGACGCGCACCCGCATGGGCCCGTGGTGGTCGCCGACCAGCACGCCGCGGCGTTGTTCCAGCCCTTCATAACCGCGCACCGCGAGGTCGTTGCGTTCGATCACCACCCGCGGCTGGACCAGCTCCTGCAGCAGTCCCACCAGTTCATCGCGGCGGCGGTCGATGCCCGCGGTGGTGCATTGGATGACCAAGGTGTCGCCGTACTGATCGACGATCAGCCCAGGCAGCAGGTCGCCCTCGCTGCTGACCAGCCGACGCGCGGGACGCCCAGGCATGACCCGCTCGCGATGGGCGAGGGCATCCTGGAGACGTTCACGGAAAAAAGCCGTGTCGATGGCGCGCTCACGCCGGGTCAGCACACGCACGGCGATCTTCGAGTTCGGATTGTAGAAGCCCCAGGCCAGGGCGCGGCCGGTGCCATCACGCACCGCGACCACGTCGCCGCTCTCAGCCTTGCCTTCGATGCGCTCGATTTCGGTGCTGTAGACCCACAGATGACCATGCAGCAGGCGATGAACGACCTTGCGGTTGAGAAAGACGGAGGCGGTGGTGGTCATGGGGAGTGCCAAAGGGATGGAGAGCGGGGACCGCACCTTCATCCCGCAGGCAACGCTGCAAGGGCAGCACGTACCTGGCTCATCGAGGCCGCGACCATGGGATCCCGGCATTGGCTGGCCGCCTGCCCCAACGCCTTGATCAGGGGAGCCCGCAGGACCGTTGGGCAGGTGCGGGCCTGCGCCACCAGCGGCGGGGCCCAGGCGATCCAGGACGTGACGGGCGGACCGGGGTTCTGCAACTGCGTCAGAAGGGTGATCCAATCCGGACGACCCTGGGCGGCTGGCCCTGCGCCCCCCTCGGCCCCAGGCCCTAGACGCCGGCGCACGAGCGCCACTCCCAGTGCGGCCAAGGCGATCACGACCACCAGACCGAAGGCCCATGCCAGTGGTGCCCATAAACGCGGATCCATGGACGCACCGTGATGGCGCTCGACTTCGCCGCAACCGCAAGGCCCTGGAAGGCGACCGTGCGCCAGTCCGTTGCCGGTTTCCTGTGCTGAATGAAACCGTTCAGATTGCGCACCACACACGGGCTCCTGGATGGCTCGGCCAGCGAAATGTATTTCCAACCAATGCCATGTGGAAGCCTGGAACAGGCGCAACGAATGTTTGTATAGGGAATTGGAACGTCGTCGCGCAGCGGGACCTGGAACCGCGCCAGTACCAACCGCCGGGCGGGCTCGCCCATACAGCGCATGCCGGTGATGCCGACTCCCCGGCACTGGGACTGCGGTCCAGGTGCAAGTGACTTGTCTGGTGTTACCGTCCGCCGCCGTCTGGTTTC
>JANPIY010000187.1:0-5126 GCA_031425255.1 Planctomycetota bacterium | reverse complement strand
AACGTTCGCACCCGCGGCGGATGCGCCGGCGGTGCCGGACAAGGCCGCCGTCGAGGCCCTCTTGACCAAGGCCCAGGATTGGCTGCTCGCCCAACAGCAGGCCGATGGCGCCTTCCTCCCTGGGAAGCAGTTCGTCGTCGGTGTCACGGCGATGAGCGTCGAAGCCCTGGCCAAGCCACCACTCGCGCTCGGCAAGGAGGATCCGCGCATCGCCAAGGCGATCGCCCTGCTGCGGACCCATTTTCATCCGCAGGACGGCGGCACCTACGCCCTCGAGGAAGGCCTCGGCAACTACGGCACCGCCTTCACCCTGATGGCGCTCGCCGCCGCCAAGGTCGATGACAGCGCCTGGATCAGCGGCGGTCAGAAATTCCTCTTCGGCGGTCAGAACATCACGCCCGACAGCATCGCCGAAGGCGGCATCGGCTACGGCTCGAAGGGCGCCGGCCACGAGGACCTGTCGAACACCGCCTCGGCGGTCGCCGCACTCAAGGCGACCGGCGTCGCGACCAGCGATCCGCATATGCAGAAGGCCCTCGCCTTCATCCAGCGCTGCCAGAACCTCTCCTCACACAACAAGCTGCCGTGGGTGAACAACGATGGCGGCGCGGTCTACAGTCCCGAAGAGAGCAAAGCCGACGGCAGCTGGAATCCCAAGGAGGCTGGCGGCGGCGGCACGGCCTCGTCCGAGGTCAAGCTCAGCAGCTACGGTTCGATGACCTATGCGCTCATCAGCAGCTACCTCGCCCTCGACCTCAAGGCGGACGATCCCCGCGTCGCCGCGGCCCTGGCCTGGGCCAAGGACCACTACCAGTTCGATGCCAATCCCGGCATGCGCGCCGGCAAGGAACAGGAAGGTCTGCTCTACTACTACGCCGCCATGGCCAAGACCTTCGATACGTTGGACGTGACCGTCCTCGAACTCAAGGACGGCCGGAAGGTCGACTGGCGCGCGGATCTCTTCGCTGCCATCAGCAAGCGCGCGGTGCCGGCAAAACTCGACGACGGCCGTGAAGGGATCATGTGGATCAACAGCGCCAAGCGCTGGGGCGAAGGCCTGCCGCACTTGGCGACCGTGTACCTGATCAAGGCACTCAAGTCGATCCACGCGGCGCTCTGAAACCGTCTGCTCCCACCGGGGACGGTGAGATGGAGCAGGAATGCGGTTGACCATGGGGGAGTGGCTGAAGCCACTCCCCCATTCCATTGGCCCGTGCTGAACCGTCACCAACCGCGTTCGCTCACTTCGGTCTCGTTGGCTTCGCGATTGAGGCGCACGCCGCGTTCATCGGCCTGGGTGAATGAACAGGTCATGCCGACCGCGGGATCGACCACCGTCATCAGGACGGAACAACCGCTGCAGTGGTAACAACCGCCTCGCCGTGGCGCCGAGACGATGACCCGGCGCAGGCAGCTCCAGCAGCGCAGCAGGGATGGTTCGCGCACCGGTCGTGGGCACGGCATGGGTGTGATCGGGGCGAGTTCGCGCGTGCCCTGGGTCTTGGTGCGGTCGGTGAGATCATGCCTGAGCTCGCGCGTGCCTGGTTTGCGCGTTGCCGTCTGGGCCTTGGCACGATCGGCAGCGGACGGCGCGGAGTCACGGGGCGAGGCAGGTCCGCTGTCCGCTGGCGAAGCGCCCGTGGTACGGGTGCTTGGCGCGGTCTGCGGATCCGCGGCCGCGAGCGGTGCGAGTTCACGGGTCGGGCGTGGGGCGGTGCTCTCGCGACGGTCATATGCGGGGACGTCGGTGGCAGCCGTGGGGTGGCGGGCACGTGGTGCGGGCTGGGGAGCTTGCGGGGCAGCCGTGTGAAGCCGTGCCGCGGCCTGACGCATGACCTGGACGGTGAGGCGGGCGAGTTGACGCAGGGGTGGGACCACCACGCGGCCGGTGACCCGCAGCGCCGGCAGGACGGTGTCGCTGACGCGTCGCACCACGGGCTGGGCGGCCACCTGGCCACGCACCTGCGTCAAGCGTACGTGCGCCAATCCCAGGACCTGCGTGGTGGTTTTCCGGCACCACCGCCGCAGGCGATAACCCGACCCGGTGTCGTACCAGTCGACCAGCCGCGCACTGAGACGATCGCCCAGGTGTCCGCTGGAGGTCGGGGTCACACTCAAGATCCGGCTCGACGACGACGACATCCTGACGCTCCGCTACCACCGTGGACCAGCTGCGTGCTGGACGGGTGGACCTTGTCGCCGGCGAGCGCACAAAAGCAATGTTCCTCAACGACGCACTTCTGCGCCGCGGGGGGCGGAGACTGTGTCCGTAGGCGTGCCAAGGTGGTCTGCATCTGGGAATTCGGCGCGACCCGCCCCGAATTCCCCGTCCATCCGACAACTCGGCACCAGGATCGGCCAACCGTCCCGGCTGGTGCGAAGGGAGGGTGATTCTAGGCTCATCGCCCGGAGCGAGCGATGATCCAGCACAACGTCTTCTTCCAATGGAAGCCAAGCATCACGCCAGCCATCGAGCAGGCGGCATTTGCAGATTTCCGCGCCATGACCACCTCCATCCCAGGCGTGGTGAGCGTCTCGGTCGGCCATCAGAACAGCCCGGAGGGGCTTGGAAAAAAATACCAGGTCGGACTGTCGGTCGTCTTCACCGACCGCGCCGCCCGCGATGCCTACCTGCCGCATCCGGCCCACGTGGCAGCGGTGGCACCCATCCGACCGCACATCGAGGACGTCTGCGTGCTCGACTATGAATTCTGAGGCGAGCCTGGCCGCGCTGGGCAGCCATGGATTCCGCCTGGGGTAGAAACGCGTTCTGGCGGAAAATGCAATCTCGGACGCTGTCATATCGTCCTCAAAGGCACCCGTGGCGATCATGGCCAACGATACTATCCGTGGCGGCACGGGTGCGGATCCCATCGCACCGATCTGATCAGGAGGACCGTTGAGAGCGCATCAGGTGCAGTCGTGACGACTCAGCTGTGCGCGCCTTTTCGTCGGTTGCGTCCGCCGGCGTGATTTTCATCCGACTGGGATGACCCACACGAATGTACGTCGGGCCTCGTTTTGGCATATCAGGCGCTCGCACAGATCAGCTCAGTGCCCGTCCTTCGCGACGGCCCCTCGTGCCCATCCAAGGTAGCCGTCCTGATGCCCGCGCCCGTTCCCCATCCGAAGAAGACCACCCGCCCCACCATCCCGCTGCCGGCCTTCCGTCCGCCGGCGGTGCCGCTGGTGGTCCACGATCCGTATTTCAGCACCTGGTCGGTGACCGATAAACTGCCGCAGGAATGGACCAAGCATTGGACCGGGTACGGACGCGGCATGAGCGGCTTACTGCGGGTGGATGGCGAGTGCCATCGTTTCTTAGGTATCTATCCGAGCGAAACGCCAGCGATCGAACAGCTCGAGGTGACGGTGACTCCCACCCGCACCATTTATCTGATGCGTGCCGGCGAGGTCGAGCTGACCCTCACCTTTCTGACCCCCGCCCTCCCGCAGGATCTCGACCTGCTGTCGCGCACGGTGACGTACCTGGAATTCGCCATCCGTTCGTGCGATGGTCAGCCCCACGAGGTGAGCATTTATTTCGACGCCTCGGCGGACTGGGCGGTGAATACCGAGGAGCAGGTCAGCTGGAGCCGTTTCCAGCTCGACGGCATGCAGGTGATGCGCATCGGCTCGCATGAACAACCGGTACTGCACAAATCGGGGGACAACCTGCGCATCGACTGGGGCTACTTCTATCTGGCGGTGCCGACCCAGGAGGGTGCCCAGGCGCGGACCGTGCTGAGCGGTTTTCGCAGCGCCCGTGACGCTTTCGCCAGCAAGGGGACCCTGCCGGCCTCAGACGATCTGCGCATGCCGAGGCTGGCCAGCGATCATTGGCCAGTGATGGCCTGCGTCTTCGACCTCGGGGCGGTCACCGAGGCGGTGGTCTCGCGCCGCGTCCTGTTGGCCTACGACGAGCTCTTTGCCATCGAGTACCTTAATCGCCGGCTGCGGCCCTACTGGCGCCGGGCCGGCATGGAGATCGACCAGCTCCTGGTGCGCGCCGAGGCGGAATATGAGCAGCTCCTCGCGCGCTGCATCGCCTTCGATGATGAACTGATGGCCGACCTGCGTGAGGTCTGCGGCGAGCGTTATGCCCGCCTGTGCGCCCTGGCATTCCGTCAATGCCTGGCCGGCCACAAACTCGTGGCCGATGCCGACGGCACGCCGCTGTTCTTCTCCAAGGAGAACTTCAGCAATGGCTGCATCGCGACCGTCGACGTGACCTATCCGTCCGCGCCCTTCTTCCTGCTTTTCAATCCGGATCTGTTGAAAGCCCAGTTGACCCCGATCCTGGACTACGCCCTGTCACCGCGTTGGACCTTTCCCTTCGCACCGCACGACCTCGGAACCTATCCGCTCGCCAATGGCCAGGTCTACGGCGGAGGCGAGAAGTCCGATGTCGACCAGATGCCGGTCGAGGAATGCGGCAACATGCTGATCCTGCTGGTCGCGCTCGCCGAGACCACCGCCGAGACCGCCTATGTGAAACGCTACTGGGGCCTGCTCACCCAGTGGGCGGATTACCTGGTGGCCAATGGCATGAATCCTGGGCGTCAACTCTGCACCGACGACTTCGCCGGCCACCTCGCCCACAATACCAACCTCGCGCTCAAGGCGATCGTCGGCGTCGGCTGCTACGCGCTGCTGTGCTCTTCGTTCGGCGAGCACGAACGGGCCGGCCACTACCGTCGCATCGCCCAGGACATGGCCGCCCGTTGGATGCAGATGGCAGATGACGGCGACCATTACCGGCTGGTGTTCGACCAGCCGGGGACCTGGAGCCAGAAGTACAATCTGGTGTGGGACCGCCTGCTCGGGCTCGATCTGTTCCCGCCCGAATTGGCCCGTCGTGAAATCGCCTATTACAAGACCCGGCAAAACCAGTTCGGGCTGCCTTTGGATAACCGCAACGCCTACACCAAGCTCGACTGGATCGCCTGGTCGGCTTCATTGGCGGAGAACGATCAGGACTTCCGCTTCCTCACCGATCCGCTCTACGAATGGGCCCAGCAGACTCCGACGCGGGTGCCGCTGTGCGACTGGTATTGGACCACCGACGGCCGTCAGGTCGGCTTCCAGGCCCGCACGGTGGTCGGTGGGCTGTACATCAAGCTCCT
>JANPIY010000186.1:0-2228 GCA_031425255.1 Planctomycetota bacterium | reverse complement strand
CTTGGCCAGCACCACCGCGCCGACCACCGCCGCCAGCAGGATCACGCCCACCAGCTCGAACAGCAGGTAGTACCCAGGACCCTTGGCGCGGATGTCGAACATGGTGGCCGAGAGCAGGGCGATCTCGCCACGCGGGACCGCGACCGCCTTGAAAGTGACGCTGGCCGTGCCGTTGCGCTCGGCCGCCTTGGCGCCGCTGACCGTCAGCGTGCTGGTGTAGGTGCCCGGCTTGGTGAAGGCGTGGTCGAGCACGCGGCCGCTGGCGCTGGTCTGGTCGCCGAACTCCCAGGCATAGGTGGCACCCTCGCCGGCATCGCTGGCGCTGAAGCGCACGACGCCGTTGCTCTGATCGGCACTGGGCGAGGTGATCCGGCCAGCCTGGTCGTCGCGCGTGAACGCTGGCTGGGTCGCCGGCGTGATGGTGACGATCAGCGCCGCGCCAAGCGCCAACGGCAGCACCAGACCGCTCAGGCTGAACCAGTCGAAGACCGGGATGGTGTGCTCCTTGGCCTGGTTCAGCACCATGATCACGAACACCACCAGCATCATGATCGCACCGGCATAGACCAAGACCTGGAGCACGGCGAGGAACGGACTGTTGAGCAGCGCGTAGATGCCGGAGAGGCTGAGCATCACCCCGATGAGGTAGATGGCGCCGTTGATCGGATGGCGCGCCAGCAGCAGGCCGAGACCGCACATCAAGGCGATGGCGGAAAACAGCCAGAAGTAGGCGGGGCCCAAGATTGCGTCGAGTGAATGGAACATGGGATCCTGGAGAGAGTGGTGCGGCGGCGGCGTCAGCGGCGTCAGCGCCAGGACTAGTGGTAGGTTCCGGACTTGAAATCTTCGAGCGCCTGCGCGTGCAGCGAACCGCCGGGGGCCTTCTGGCTCTGGCGGTCATCGGCGGGGTATTCCGACGGCTTCCAGTCCATCAGCGATTCCTTGTCCACCACGAAGTCGGCGCGGTTGTCGCCGGCCATGACCGCCTGGCGGGTGTCCATGCGGATGGCGTCGCAGGGACAGGCCTCGACGCAGTAGCCGCAGAACACGCACAGCAGGAGATCGATCTCGAAACGCACGGGGCGCTTCTCGATGTGCAGGTCGGGCGACTCTTCGGCGATGATGTTGATGCAGCGCGCCGGGCAGGCGGTCGAACACATGAAGCAGGCGACGCAGCGCGGGCTGCCGTCGGGACGCTTCATCAGGCGATGGCGGGCGCGGTAGTCGCGCGGCAGGTTGGGCTGCTCTTCCGGATAGTTCAGCGTCGGGAACTTGGTCTTGCCGGTGAGATTGCGGATCGCGTGGCCCATGGTGGTGGCCAGACCCTTGAAGATCTCGATGAAATAGACCTGTTCCCAGAAGGTCAGGTTGGGACGGGGGACGACTTTCGCCATATGTCCTACTTCACCAGTTTGGCGATGAGCGCGGTGACCAACAGGTTCACCAGCGCGATGTTGAGCATGACCTTCCAGCCGAGCGCCATGATCTGGTCATAGCGGAAGCGCGGCAGGGTCCAGCGCACCCAGATGAACAACCAGGCCACCGCCAGGGTCTTGCCCAGGACGACGTGCAGCTGGATCACCGCGGTGACCAGGCTGACCCAGAGCGGGTAGACCGGCTTGGCCTCGTAGATGACGCCGGGCAGCGGCGCCGGGCCGCCGGCCGCGAAGGCGAAGGCGCCCCCCGCGACACTGAGGAAGGCGAGAAACATGAACAGCCCGGAGAAGAGCGAGAACTCCCGCACCCGTTCGGCCTTGTCGCTCACCGCCAGAGCGGAATAGGCGCGCTTGTGCACGCTGACCAGGTGGCTGAGGAACAGCAGCACGACGCCGCCGATGAACAGGAAGATGCCGCCGATCTGGCCGAGGTGGGCCTGGATGAAGGCGGTGTCGAGCACGATCCACTCGACGCCATTTGCGCCGAAGGGATACGGGATCGGGCACGGCGCCAGCGAGTAGCCACCCAGGTAGAGCGTGGCGATCAGCACCGAGGCCAGCATCACGTGCAGGTATTCCGCGGTCATGAAGAGCATGAACTTGGACGAGGCGAATTCGGTATGGAAACCGGCGACCAGCTCGGACTCGCCTTCGGCGACGTCGAAGGGGTTGCGGTTGCACTCGGCGAACATCGAGATCAGGAAGAGCATGAAGCCGACCGGCTGGACCACGATGCCCCAGGTATGGTAGGTCTGCCATTCGACGATGCGCGTCAGGCTGAAGTCGCCGACC
>JANPIY010000185.1:0-5607 GCA_031425255.1 Planctomycetota bacterium | reverse complement strand
ACGACTCCTACAAGGCGGTGTTCGGCCATCACCTGGGCTTCCTCTTCGCGGAACTGCCCTTGGGCGAGAACCGCACCGGCGCCAGTCCCAAGGAGGTACTGGCCGAAGTCCGCCGGGAGCTCGAGAGCCGGTACGAGAAGGATGGCATCCAGCTCGAAGTGAAGTTCCAGAAGGATGGGCCGCCGACCGGCCTGCCCGTCAACATCCGCGTCGCCGGCAATGACGAGGCGGCGGTGGCGCGCCTGGCGCGCGATCTCAAGGCGCACCTCGCCAGCGCGGCGCAGGGCTCGTTGGCCGGCGTCATCGATCTCCAGGACGATGCCAGCGACCGTCTGCATCAGCTCTCCTTCCGCCCCGATTGGCAGCGTCTGACGCAGGCCGGGGTCACCCAGGTCCAAGCGCTCGGCTTCGCCGCCGGCGCCGCCGACGGGCAGTACGTCGGCGATCTGCGCCGGAGCGACGAGGACATCCCGGTGCGGGTGCGCATCCAGCGCAGCAGCCTGACCGACCCCACCGCGCTCATGCACCTGCCGGTGATCGATGCCGCGGATGGCCGCCTGGTACGGCTGTCGGATCTCGGGACGCTGGAAGGCGGCTTCGCCCCGGCGCGCCTGGTGCGCCGCGATTTTCAGCGCACGGTGACCATCAGCGGCAACCTGCGCGACGATGCGCTCATCGGCGCGGCCAACGTCAATGATGCGGTGACCACGTGGTATCAGCCGCGGGCCAATTCGTATGCCGGCGCCACCATTGCCTTCGGCGGTGAAGCCGAGAGCACCGCCAAGAGTTATCAGAGCCTGTTCATGGCGTTCGGGCTATCGGTGATGCTGATCTACGGCCTGCTCGCGACCCAGTTCCAGAGCTACCTGCAGCCGTTGCTGATCCTCAGCAACGTGTTGTTCGGGTTCATCGGCGTGGTCCTCGGCCAGGCCTTGCTGGGGGGCGCGACGCTCATGCTGCCGGAGGGTTTCCTGCGGCCGGAACGCTCGATGTTCACGGTCCAAAGCTTCATCGCCATCGTCGGCCTGACCGGCATCGTGGTGAACGACGCGATCGTGCTCATCGATTTCGTCAACAACCGCCGGCGCGCCGGCTTCGCCCCTCGCCAGGCGCTGATCATCGCCGCGCACCAGCGCATGCGGGCGATGATCATGACCACCGTCACCACCGTCGCCGGCCTGCTGCCGATGGCGATTGGCATCCCCAGCTTCTCGGTGGCCTGGAGCCCGATGGCGACCTGTTTCGTCGCCGGGGTGATCGTCAGCACGGCCATGACGCTGCTGGTGGTGCCGGTGCTTTACGAACTGCTCGAGCGCTTCACCGGACGCTTCCGCCGCCATCCCGACGATGGTCCGCCAACGGCCTCGCACGAACCCGCGCCGACGTCCGCGCCCATGCCCATGCCAGCACCCACGCCGATACCCACCATCAGGGAATGACGATGCGCCCCCATCTCCTCCTCCTGATCCCCATGGCGTGGTTGGCCTTCGGCGCCGATCCCGTGGTCCCGCTGACCGCCGACGGCACGGCGGCGCTTGCCGTCGCCGTCGCCCCGGAGGTCGCCGCCGCCCGCATCGGCCAGGCCATCGCCGCGGCCGAGGTCCGCGCGGCCTACGCCTTCGTGTATCCGCACCTGAGCGGCTCGGCCTCCTACACCCGCGCGGCGCTCGATTATCAGGAGGTGCCGCTGTTCGGACGCGTCGCCTTCAACCAGGAGGAGGACTGGCGGGCGGGCGTGGTGCTCGAGCAGTTCCTCTACACCTATGACCGCCTGGGGGCGGCCAAGGACGCTGACCGCGAGCTGATGCGCCTCGCCGATCACGAACTCGGCATGTCGCGTCGCGACATCGCCTACCGCGCCAAGGTCGCCTTCGAAGCCGCCCGCCTCGCCCGCGCCCGCTTGACCATCGCGCTCGATCGCGTGCGCCAGCGCGAGGGCGAACGTGACGACGTCCGTGCGCTGGTCGCCGCCGGCCGGGCGCGTGCGACGGATGGCAATCTCGCCGACATCACGGTGGCGCAGGTGGCGGACGAACGCGCGGCCGCCGAGGCCGCGGTCGCCTCGGCACGCGTGCTGCTGGAGGCCCTCACCGGTCGTGCCGGCGACGCGCTACCACCGTTGGCGCCGGAACCCTTGCCGCGCCCCGATCTGACGGTGGCGGTGGCCGGCGTCGCGCCACGCGTGGCGACCGCCGGCGAGGCCGCAGGATTGGAGCTGGCGCGACGCTACGAAGAGGCGGTCGGACGCATCCAGGACAGCGAGGACCGGCCGATGCTGGGGCTGCGCGCGACCTACGGCGCCGATGGTCCCGAGTACGACGCCCTGGAAGACACCTGGACCGCGGGGGTGGCGCTGACCTGGAACCTCTATGACGGCGGCGGCACCATCGCCCGCACCGAGCGGATGGCACAGCGCAGTCGCAGACTTGCACAGCAACGCGATGCCGCGACGCGCGACCGGGGCATCGCCCTCGATCAGGCCCGGGTCGAAGCGACCAGCCTGGCCGGCCGCATCACCCTGGCCGAACGGGTGGTGGAGCTGGCGACCGCAAACTATGACGATGCCCGCGCGCAGTACCGCGCCGGCCGCTTGACCCTGGTACAAGTCGGCGACAGCAGCGTCCGGCAGGGCGAGGCGCGTTACCGGTTGTTGTCGCTGCTCTACCAGGAGGCGGTGCTGGGGCATGAGGTGGCGCGGTTGGGGGAATGAATGCTAGGTCCGATGTCACCGGCGATGACATGTCGCGCGGGTCTGGGCGTTCCCAGTGGCGCGCCGGTCAGGTGGCCCACCATTCGCCGCCGATGCCCACCTCCGAATGACATCGGACAGCGGACATCGGACAGCGGACATCCCCATGCATTACCTCACCCGTCGTTTCGGTTTCAGCGCCAGCCACCGCCTGCATAGCGAGGTGCTCGATGTGCCGGCCAATGCCTGCACCTATGGCCTGTGCGAGAACATCCACGGTCACAATTACCGCCTTGAGGTGACGGTGAAGGGAGAGATCGAGGCCAAGACCGGGTTCTTCTGCAACGTCATGGACCTCGCCGAAGTGGTGGAACGCCTGGTGGTCGATCCCTGCGAACACCGCTACCTCAATGACCTGCCCTTGTTCCAGGGGGTGATCACCACCATGGAGAACATCGCCAGCCGCATCTGGGGCGTCCTCGAACCGGAGTTGAAAAAACGCGGCATGGCGCTGAGCGAGCTGCTGGTCGCCGAGACCGACGAACACTGGGTACGCATCTGCACAGACTGAGACGCGCGTGAACGACGGTGCTCCCCGGACCGCCGGTTCAATGCCGTTTAGCGAAGGCCGAATCCTGAAGTCAGGAGAAGGACAACCAGCCACAGAGCCCTCAGAGCGCACAGAGAGGGCCAATTCTCCAGCTCTGTGCTCTCTGTGGGCTCTGTGGCTATGCCTTTCCTCCCTCTTCGTTGCGTTAGCTAAACAGCTTTGACCACCGGCTGACAGCCGGCCAGGGGCAATCAGCCGGTCGTGCTCATGGGTCGCGATGCGACCCCGCCCGCTGGCAGCCAGCGGGCGCACGGCTTCACACCACGATCAGCAGACGATCGAGATTGGTGGCCTTGAGCAGGCGCAGGTTGTGCTCGTTGAGATTGGTCAGCTCGAGCTTGCGACCACGTTTCTGCAGCGACACGTGCAGCGAAACCAGATTCGCCAGTCCTGGGCTGTGCAGCGACTGCACCAACGACAGGTCGAGGATCACCAGCAGGTCTTCGTCGGTGAGCCGGCCGAGGATGAGATTACGGAAGTTGAACTCCCGGAAGATCGGATCATCCGAGATCTGGATGCGACAGACGCCGTTGTGTCGTTCGATGTTCACTCGGACATGCTCCCGTTGCGCCGCACCCTAGCCAAGGCAGCGGTGATTCCCAGGGCGCGTGAACCCTGGTGCATGCAACACTTGGCAACAGGATCCCGACGATGGACGCGCCCTACGCTCTGCCCGATGCCGCCCTGCTCGCGCTCTGCCGGGTCGACACCTTCCGTGCTGGCGGCCCTGGTGGGCAGCACACCAACCGCACCGACAGCGCGGTGCGGATCACCCATCTCGCCTCCGGGGTGACCACCCAGTCGCAGGATCACCGCGACCGTGCGCGCAACCAAGCGGATGCGCTGCGCCGCCTGCGCCTGCGCCTGGGACTCGCGCTGCGCGGAGTGGGCCAGCCGGCCTGGGTCGAGAAGTATCGCCGTGGTCGCCAGCTCGTACTCGGTGCCAACGCGCAGGAGTACCATCTGGTGGTCGCCGTCGTGCTCGATGCGTTGGATCGCCAGGCCGGCGTGCTGGCGGCGGCGGCGCTGGAATTGGGGCTGTCCTCGAGCCAGGTCACCAAGCTGCTGACCGCCGATAAAGAGGTACACGCCGCCGCGAACCTGCTGCGTGCTGGCCATGGCCAGGGCACCATCCGTGCCTGAGCCATGGCGATATGCGATCGGCGTCGGCGCCAACCTGGGTGATCGCGCGGCGACCATCACCCAGGCGGCCGCCTGGCTCGACGCCGGCGGCGTCGCGCGCGTCATCGCTGGTTCTGCATTGATCGCCAGTGCGGCGGTCGGCGGCCCAAGTGGGCAGGGGGCCTACCTCAATGGCGTGTGGATCGTGGCCAGCAGCTTCGGTCCGCATCAACTGCTGGCCGAACTGCAACGCATCGAGACCAGGTGCGGTCGGGTGCGCACCGTCCACTGGGGACCGCGAACCATCGATCTGGATCTGCTGCTGCGCGATGACGGGCTGGTGGTCGCCTCCGGTGTGCTGTCGCTGCCGCATCCGCGCCTGGCCGAGCGGCCGTTCGTGCTGCAGCCGTTGATCAGCGTGGCGCCCGATTGGCCGATTCCAGGGCGCAGCCCGGCGATGCGCGAGCCGAGACCGTAGCTCGCCCGCCGGGCCGCCACCATCTTGCGGTGGAGGGATGCCCACCATGATCCCGCCCGGCTCCCGTCAGGCCCGGCTCTTTGCTTCGAGGTCGCCCATGTTCGAACACATCGCTGAACGTTTCGGCTCCATCTTCGACAAGCTGCGCTTCGGCGGCAAGCTGACCGAGGACAACATCCGCGAGGGCCTGCGCGACGTGCGCCGCGCCCTGCTCGAAGCCGACGTCAACGTCCAGGTCGCGCGGGATTTCCTCGACAAGGTCACCGCCAAGGCGATCGGCGAAGAGGTCATCAAAGGCGTCGCCCCAGGTCAGCAGGTGGTCCAGATCGTCCATGACGAACTGATCGCGCTGATGGGCGAATCCGACGCCGAGATCCCTTTCGCCAAACACGGTCCGACCGTGATCATGATGGCCGGCCTGCAGGGTTCGGGCAAAACCACCACCTGCGGCAAGCTGGCGAAACTGCTGGTCGCCAATGGCAAACGTCCGCTGCTGGTGGCGGCCGACCTGCAGCGCCCGGCGGCCATCGAACAGCTCAAGGTCCTGGGCAAGCAGATCGGCGTACCGGTCTTCCATGAGGCCGGATTGTCGGCTCCGGATCTCTGCGCCAGGGCGGTGGCTTTGGCGACCAAGGACGACCGCGACGTCGTCATCCTCGACACCGCCGGCCGTCTGCATGTCGATGACGAGCTGATGGCCGAGGTGGC
>JANPIY010000184.1:0-9160 GCA_031425255.1 Planctomycetota bacterium | reverse complement strand
TCCTCGCCACCGAACACCCCGCCGGTACCGCGGTCATGATTCTGGAGCCCCTGCCATGATGCGTCTCCTCCTGCTCGTGCTCGCCGGTGTCTCCACGCTGACGGCCGCGACCCAGCCTGAACACCTCGATCTGCGCCTGGGCCGCGAACCGCTCGCCCAGGTGCTCGATACCATCGCCAGCCAATGCGACGCCGGCCTGGTGGTGCATCATGGCGTGCAGGCGAGGCTGGCCGGCCAGACCATGCTCAATGTGCGGAAGATCTCCTGGTCTGACGCTGCACGCTGGCTGGCCGCTGAGCACCGCCTGACCATGCGCCTGGTCGGCAACCATCTGGAGATCGGGGACGCCGATCGCGCATTCCGCGCCCGCCTGGTGACCGCCACGTATGACCTGCAGTCACTCACCGCTCCCGCGCCGGCCCTGCCAGGACCTGACCTCGACATTCCGGAGCCGGGTGGCTACGGCTCCCGGTTATTGCCGCCGATCGAACCCGCTTCGATTCCAGAGGTGAATGAATTCATCGAACTGGTCCAGCGTCAGGTCGCACCCGACACCTGGACCATTCCTGGGGTTGCGATCAGACAGCACAACGAATCGATCGTGGTCATCCAGGTGCCGGAGGTGCAGCAACAGATCGCCGAGTTCATCGCCACCCTGGAGCGGGTCGCGGCCCGGCAGGTGATCGTCCGCTGCCATCGCCTGCCGGCACCGGACGCGGCCACCGCGACGGCGACCGTGCTCGACGCCACGGCCTGGTCGGCCATGGCCAAGGATCTGGGTGCGCCCGCGGGCGTCGTCCAAGTGCTCGACGAACAGCAGAATCATTTCTTCAGCGGCATCCAGAGCGCCATGATCATCGACGCCGATGTGAACCAGGAGGCCTTCGATCCGGTGGTGACGGTGATCTCGCAAGGGCTCGCGATCGATGTCGACACGCGCGTCACGCATGCCGGCGTGGTGGCGACGGTGCGCTTCAACGCCAGCACCCGGCAAAAGATCACCACCGCGCCAGTGACCTCGACCGCGGGCAAGGTGCTGGTCGCGATCGAACTGCCGGAGCAGGAGCACCAGCGCAGCCGCGACACCCGCATCGTTCCCAACGGCGGCGCAGCACTCTATCGCTTCGGCGATCAGGTATACGCGCTCAGCTTCGAGGTGCTGGAGTACGTCAAGAAACCGTGAGCGGAGGTCCGTCCCCTCGAGGCCCATGGGATGTCGAAGGGATGAGGTATCCAGTAGGCACAGGGATGTGGCGGCTCAGCCGTTCCCAAGTGGCAGGCGCAGGCTGACTGCGGGGCCGACTCCGGCTGGCCTCCAGACCTGATCCAGGCTCAGCACCAGGCGATCGACCGCCACCCCGTCCTCGCGCATCCACACGTTGAGCACATGCCGTCCCGCAGTCGGAATCACCACCCGCAGCGCGGCGCCACCGCTGACGCGGTCACTCCACTGCCAAGTTCCCAGGCCCGCCGGTGAGATTCCGCGGCCGCCCGCGCTCACCAGGCGACCATCGATGCCGATGTGCACGGAATCATCATCGCCGGTGGCCCCAGCCAGGCGCACCCACACCGCATAGGTCCCTGGGTGGTCGACCTGCAGCACATAGTCGAGGCGGGGACCGCTGGTGACGTCCCGGGTGTTGACCCCGGCATTCTCAGTGGCCTGCACAGCGGCGACGCCGGCGAATCCGGGGAAGGCCCAGCTCGGCAGCCAGCGCGCGGCAGCCGCCGCACCACTGCCGGCCGTCTGCAGATCGGAATCCTCAGCTTCGAGCACGATGCGGCCGTCGTTCTCCTGGAGCGCTCCCGCCGGCGGCAGCACCACCACCGTGGTGATCGCGATCCCGATGACGCCGGCGGCGTCGGTGACGATCACGGTCGGCCGGTAGAGCCCAGGTCGAGTATAGGTGCGAGTGACGGCCGGTCCGATGGCGAGCGAACCATCGCCCAGGAGCCAGCGCACGCTGATGACGGTTCCCTCGGGATCGCGCGAACCGGTACTGTCGAAGGTCACCCGGAACGGTGCACGGCCGGCGATCACATCACTGCGTATCACCGCCAGCGGGGCCCGATTTCCCGCCGGCAGGAAGCGGCTCTCCGGCGGTCCGACGCCGCTGGGCACGAGCGCGCTGGTGGTGGTCAGCAGCAGCTTGTCGACCGCCACGCCGTCCTCGCGCATCCACACGTTCAGGGTGTAAATACCAGGGCTCGCCACACACACGGTGAAGCGCCGGAGATCGGCTCCGGCAGCGCTCCAGCGCCAGTCCCGCCCTGGGGCGCGCAAGCCGGTGGGATCGAGGCGCACCGGCACACCGTCGAGGCCCACGAGGACGGAGTCGTCCGCGCCGCTCGCACCCTGCAGCCGCAGCCACACGTGCCAGGTCCCCGGGGCGCCGAACTGGATGTCATAGTCCAAACGCGGCCCATCGGTGCCGGTGCCGGTGTTGACCCCGCTGTTGGGCGAGGCGCGGAGCGCGACGCCGGCGCTCGCTCCAACGGGGTCGCTCGTGCGCGCCCAGCTGCTGTTGAGCGCTACGCCGCGTCCGGCCTGGCGCCGATGCGCGTGCTCGGCCTCGATCACCACCTGCCCGGCGTTCTCGATGAAAGCTCCGCGGGCGGTGACGGTCACCGTGACGGTCGCGATGGCGCTATCGCTGTGGCCGTCGTTGACGCGGTAGGTGAAGCGGTCGGTGCCGCTGAACCCAGGGGCAGGAGTGTAGATCATGGTGGTGGCCGCCGCGCCCAGGATGCCGTGCGTCGGCGCGCCAATCACGCGCACGGTGAGTGCATCGCCCTCCGCATCGGTGACCTGCAAGACGATGCGCACCGGGTCATCGCTCAGCGTGCGTGCGCTCTGACTGGTGGCCACCGGTGGGCGGTTGGCGGCCTCGGCGAAGTGGTAGACGCTCAGCGGCAACCCATAGCCATTGACGGGATGCACACTGTTCTGCACCACCAGGGTCACGCCCGCCAGCACGGCGTTATACCCGCGCGCGGACAGCACGGCGCGCGGCAGTTCGCTGCCTAGCGTCCATATCCAGGTCGCGCTTCCGCTCGCGATGAGACTGTCCGGGGTGATGATCGCCTGGGACGTGATGTGGCCGACACCGGTGGTATCGCAGCGATAAGTGTGGCGGAGCATTCCGGTGCGCGCATCGAGGGCGAGGATGGCCTGCGGGGTGACGATATGGAGCACGCCGGCGGCATACGATAGGCGGCTGGACGGATTGGCGGCGTATGACCACAGTCTGGTGCGAGTGGCGAGGTCGACCGCGGTCACGGTGGCGGTCTCGGGATCGCCGACGAATGCCAGGCCATCGCCGAGAACCATCCCCGCCTCCAGGTAGCTAAGGCTTTCGCAAATGCGGGTGAAGCCACGCACCACCAGGGTGGACGGATCGACCTCGGCGAGGCCATAGCCGCTCTGTCCAGGCAGGCCGCCCAGGTTGGCGTCGTACCAGGTCACCAGTCGCCCACCCGCCATGGCGGGCGGAGTGATCGACTCGGTGCCGGTGAACAGTTCCGCCAGCAATGTGCCATCGGCGAGGCCCACGCGGTACATGCTCGCCACCCCGCCGTCCCACCCCAGATTGAGGTACACACCGTCGGCCGTCACCACCGGCGCCGCCGGGGTGCCGCGGCCTTGCGGGTAGAGTTCGGTGGAGCGCCAGAGCGTCGCGCCGCTGGCAGCGTCGAGGCAGAGGACCTGGTAGGACCATGTCCATTGCTGGAGCACGCAGCAGTACACCCGGCCGTTGGCATAAACGGGAGTGCTGGAGAGTGAGGTCGGCTCCGGCTCGCCTCCGGCCTGCTGGAACAGCAGGTCGCTGCGCCAGCGCTGCGCGCCGGTTGCCGCATCGAGGGCGAGCAGCGTCGCTCGGTCGCCTCCAGTGATCGTGGTGAAGATCGTCCCACCGCCCACCACCAGCGGCCATGGCGTATCTCCATAGTTCATCCCGACCACCCGGCTCCACGTCGCAAGCGGTTGGCCGCCGGGCAGCAGCAACGTGGCCGCGAAGCCGCTGTGCCCCTGGTCATTGCCCTGCGCCGGCCAATCGCCACTGGCTGCGGCGCTCGCGCCGACAGCCAACAGCAGGAGCGCCAAAGCGCAGCAAGCCGGGTGGTATGGGATGATTTCCATGCGCATAGGTCCGCCTTGCGCCAGAAGCCCCGCGATCTGCCACGGGGGTCGTTCTCCGGCGGGGTGCCATGCGTAGGGCAGCGCTGCCGTGACGCAATATGCCAAACATATCCCGTAGAAATTCGCGGTGGCCCGGCTCGGCTGGCAAAGGAGAACTCGATGCGATCAGATCGTAGCTGGATCCGTGAGCACTGACTCGCCAAATTTGCTCACCGCAAACGTCATTAACTATTTCTGCGGACCGTGCGCTCCGAATTCGCTCAGGACGGACACCGCAGGTGGGTTAGTTCGTGCGAAGCAACATCCCCTTCATCACGGTCAAGGCGCCTTGGATCATGCCTGAGCGACGAGCCTTGGCCGGTCGTGGAACTGCGTCCGTAACAAACCGCAAATGGCGACAATAGCACGGAAAGGATCCGCATGGCGCTACCACATCCCCACAGGTCGTTTCTCGAGCAAGTGGGTCCAGCGGTCCCGTCTGGTGGCGACGGAGTCATCAGCGACGCCGGCTACCCAGCCGATGTGGCTTCAGAGGACGGTCGTCTGCGGCGCCATCGTGCTGTCATCACCATCCAGCCATCGCGCATGCCAACGTGCATGGCCTGACCCATCGGACCCTAACACCATGAACAACCCTCCTTCGTCTTCCTCACGTCGCGAGATCGGCGGCGCGTTGTTGACCCTGGTCACAGCCATGCTGGCTCTACCGGCTGTCCAGCCGCACCTCGCCGCGGCCGAAGGCCCCCGCGTCGTCCTCACGCAAACAAACCCCAATGGACCTGCACGGTTCAAGGACCGGATCGACCAGCGGATCACCTGCGATTTTCGCGACGAACCATTTTACGCCGTGATCGACGCCCTCCGCCGCAGCGTCGGTGTGAATATCGTTATCATGCCGACCATCAGGGCCTCGGCGGTGACGCTGAGATGCAAGGATGCACGTGCGGAAGATGTCTTCTTGTGGATGGCGCAGCTGGTCGATGCGCAGATCGATGTCCGAGACGACGCTGTCCTGTTCGCATCCAGAAATGTGGAAGATCATCTCCATCTCAAGCTTTATGACCTGTCTAGGTGGGATGACGACGATCGCATCGCGTTCATCGCCTTGGCCACCGAGATCCTCAAGCGAAACAGAGGTCTGGACGATCTCATCCTGCAGGTGAGCGGGCACTCCCTCATGGCCCAATTGACACTCCCACATCATGAACGTTTAGCATCGTTGTGGGCGGCCTGCCGAACGAGCGAGGACACCGGCATCGCTCCCCCCGACTGGGTGACCCGGGTGCGCGCGACCCTCGCTAAGGAGATCGCTGTCGACTTCAGGGATCGCGGCCTGCGAGAGGCGCTCGACCTCATCGGCGAGGCCTCCGGCTTGACCATGGTGATCCATCCGCAGGTGGTCGCAGAGGTGACCACGTCATTCACTGTGCAGCTCGACGCCATCCCCACGAAGGATGTGCTCGCCTCGATCTGTCGCCAAGCCGACATCTCCTACCGGATGCAGAGGGAATCACTCTTCTTCTGTCCGCAGGGCACACCCCCTGCAGCCGAACGTTTGGCGGTCTACCGGCTGGAAAATGGTAAGGAGGAGAGGCAGACGGATGAGGCGATCCTCATGCTCGCAAAGCACGCGCAGTACCGCGACCTTCCGCGAGAGCAGCGGCCATTCTTGGGGCAGTGGAAAGATGTGCTGGTGGCTGCCGGAGATGAGGAATTCCACCTGGCTCTGGCCACTACCATGCGGCGCATCCGCTCCGACCCGGCGGCTGCCGGGAGGGAATAGGTCATCGCACGTCCCCGTCAGCGAATAGGGAAAACCATCTCCACCGGGGTCATCACCGCCCGTCTCAACCGTCGTACTTCCGAAGCGCAGACTGACCTGCTGGAGTTCGTCACCATGATTCGTCACCACCCGCTTCCCTCAACCTGCTCACAGGCGCCCGACGCATGCTCGGGATCGCCGCCCGCCCGTCGCCGTGGCACCGTCCTGCTCATCTTCAGCCTGCTGCTAAACACCTCACGGGCGTGGGCGGAATCGCGGCTGGAGGATTTTGTTCCTACCCAGATCCACATACCCGCTGCGGGGATCACGATTCCCTTCGACGATGCCGAGGATGTGCCGGTCGTGCCGCTGCTGATCAATGGGGAGGGCCCCTTCCGCTTCCTGATCGACACCGGCGCCACAGGCGTGGTGCTCGACCAACGGGTGGCCGAGCGGCTGCGGCTGCCCAGGCATGAGAAGCCGATCATCGGATCATCGGCCGCAGGTGCTGACGTCGCCACCAGCCTGCCCGCGACCGTCACCTCGCTTACGCTCGGGGGCGCACGCTTCAGCGACCTGAAAGTCCTCGTGATGGACTTCACCGTCATGGAGATCGATGGCGACCTGCCGGTGCAGCTGGATGGCATCCTAGGCGCGGCACTGTTTTCGCACACCCTGCTCACGCTCGATTATAACGAGCGCAGCCTGCACCTCGTGAACGGTGGCCTGCCGGATGCGGACGGCGATGAGATCGTGCCGCTGGACATCCAGAACCACAGCCCCTACCTGATGGTACGGCTCGAAACTGCCTCGCAGTCGCAAGATCGTCTGGCATTGATCGACACCGGCAGCAACGGCTGGCTCTCCATCCCACACCATTGGGGGCTCGATGCTGCCACCGCGAGCGCGGAGAATGGCTTGAGCATGACCGCCAGTGGCGTCGTCGCCGACCGCACCACCCGCATCGCCCGCCTGCGTCTGGGGGGCATCACCATGGCTGGACCCCCAGTCGATTTCGGATCCGGGAAGGGGTATGCGTCCATAGGACAGAGCCTGCTGGAGGGCATGCGCGTGACCTTCGATTTCGCGGGCAGGCGGATGCGCTTGCAGTCAGCCACTCGTGACCTGTCGGTGGAGCCGGTGTGGTCACATGGATTCTCGGCATATTCCAGCCGCCGCCCAGGGAGAGAAGGGCGCATCGTGGCGTGGGTCGCCCCGGGCTCGCTGGCGGCGCAGCTGCTGCGCCGCGGTGACCGCGTCGTCATGATCAATGGCCAGAGCACCACGCACATGACCAACCTCGCCTACTTCCGTCTGCTGAAGCGCCCCAAGATCGATCTGGGCGTCGTGCGTGGCGAAAGCGAGCTACAGATCACACTGTCCAAATACGACCTGCTCCCCTGGTCCGGCCACAACCAGGCGGCCGCCCGTGCCAACACCCCGGAGAGCACGCGTGCCTTCGCGCTCTACAGTCTGGTCTACGCGGCCCGCGACGCAGCCCAGGGCAGCATGGACGAAGCTCTCTCCTTCAGCCGCTGCCAGCAGGCCGCCGAGCTCGGCGATGCCGGAGCGCAGCGGGTCTTCGCTGCACGTTACCTCGAAGGCCGTCTGGTGCCCAGGGATGCGGCGATGGCGGCGACCTGGTTCCGACGCGCCGCGGTGCAGGGCCATGCCGATTCCCAATACATCCTGAGCATGCTGTATAGCCGAGGCGATGGCGTCGACCTCGACCCGGCTGCGGCAGCCGACTGGGCGCGCCAGGCGGCCGACCGGGGCCACGCCAAATCGCAGTATACCCTCGGCCAGATGTTCGCCGCTGGCCATGGGGTGGCCCGGGACCACGTCCAGGCGCTGGCCTGGCACCGCAAGTCCGCCGAGCAGGGCTACGCCGATGCGCAGGCCAACCTCGGCCTCCTCCACATGACCGGCGAGGGGGTGCCCTTGGATCATGCCGCTGCGTTCGCCTGGCTCCGCAAGGCCGCCGAACAGGGGCATGCCGAGGCCCAGGCCAACGTCGGCGTCTGCTACGCCAACGGCAGCGGCGTGCCGAGGGATTATGCTGCGGCCCGCGTCTGGCTTCAGAAGGCCATCGACCAGGACTACGAGCCCGCGCGAGACCGCCTCCAGGAGGTATTGTCCGCGATCAAGGGATCGGGTACTGCAGCGCCGCCGTGATGACGACCCCCGCAAGTACCGAGGGCGTGCAGGCCGTGGCGACGACCGACAACCGGGTCGAGCTCACGCTTTCGATCATGGTCTGGCGACGGGTACCCCGACGAGCCTTCGACTCCCGACCTAAGCCTTCGCCAATTTCCCCGCCGCAAACGCCATCTGCAGTTCCTTCGGGCCGTGCGCATCGAACTCGATGAGGATGCTGCGCCGGTCGGTCGGGCCCTTCATGCCGGCGACGGTGCCGCCGCCGAAGATGCTGTGGATGATGCGGTCGCCGGGCTGGTAGGGATCGTCGGCGCGGACTTCCGGGGCGTTGTAATAGGCCTTCTTCTCGCGCTGGCTCGCGCCCTTGAGGTCGAGGCCGGTGGTGATGCCCATCGCCAGAGCGGCGTCGAGCGCGGCCTTGCCGACCAAGCCGGCGACGGTGGCGCCGGCTTCCTGGTCGCGGTTCGCCATCGCGGTGCCACGCACGTGTTCGCCGTCCGGCAGCGGACGGCGGCCGGTGGCGTCGCGCGACTCGAAGCAATCGTCGGGAATCTCCTGGAGGAATTGGCTGGGTTCGTTGCGAAAGGTCTGGCCGTACTGCATGCGGCACCGCGCGCGTGAGAGGTACAGCTCCTGCTTCGCGCGGGTGAGGCCGACGTACATCAGGCGACGCTCCTCTTCGAGGTCGGCGATCATCCCCTGGCGTTCCAAGGGGAACACGCCCTGTTCGCAACCGGTGATGAAGACGTAGGCGAATTCCAGGCCCTTGGCCGCATGCAGCGTCATCAGGGTCACCTGGTCGGTGCCGGCCTCGACCTTCTCGTTGGGATTGGCCTCGGTCACCAGTGCGACCTGATCGAGGAAACCGGGCAGGCCGCCTTCCGGATTGTTGATGTGGAACTGCTCGGCGCCGGTGATCATTTCGCGCACGTTGGCGACGCGCTCCAGACCCTCGGCGGCCTCCTCGGTGGTGCGGTAGTGCTCCTCGATGCCGGTGAGGTCGATGACCCCGCGCACCCATGCTTCCGGACGACCGAGCGGCAGCTTGCCCAGCATGCGCCAGGTGCGCGCCAGGTCGTTCATCGGCTTGGCCGAGCGCC
>JANPIY010000183.1:0-7059 GCA_031425255.1 Planctomycetota bacterium | reverse complement strand
CGGGGCGAGCAGACCAGGAAGCAACGCCGCGTAGCCGCCCAACGCCACCACCACCCGCGGCGGCGAACGGCGCAGTTCGTTGAAACAACCCCAGGCCTGGCGCAGCGAGGCCAGCAGCCAACGCGGACTGTGTGGACGCGGGCGCGACAAGCCGAACGGCAACAGCGCGATGCCGGCCTTGGGCACCAGCGTCGCCTCGATACGCGCGGGATCACCGATCCAGCGGAAGGTGCGTTCGCCACGCGCGCGCAGGGCCTCGGCCACCGCCAGCCCAGGCAGGACGTGACCACCGGTGCCGCCACCGCAGAAGAGGATGCCATGGGATTTAGGCATTCGATTGCCCCTGGTCCGATGTCCGATGTCCGATGTCCGATGTCGCTCCGCTATTCAGAAGCGGATCTCGGCGCATGGCGATCAGCATCCACAGCCGGTGGAGGTCAGACTGAACCCCATCCTCGGGGTGCGCCACCGCACCCGAAGACATCGGACATCGGACATCGGACATCGGACGGTCGGCAATCGTACTCATCTCGCCCCCTCGGTCTGCCAGCGCCAGGCCTTGTCGCTGTCGTTTCGTACGGCGGCGCCGATGCGGCTGCCGGTGGTGCGGTTGGTCGCCCGCACGTTGGCCTGCGCCACGGCGTCGAGCACGCCGACCAGCGCGAGGCAGACCACCACGCTGGATCCGCCGTAGCTGATGAAGGGCAGGGTCAGGCCTTTGGTCGGTACCGCGCCGGTCACCACCAGCAGGTTCCAGAACGCCTGCGTGCCGAGGACGATGATCGAGCCGATGGCGAGCAGCCGCAGGTGGCGGTCGCGCGCCTGCGCGGCGATCATCATGCCGGTGAACACCAGTAGCAGGAACACCGCCGCCACGCCCAGGCCACCGACCAGCCCGAGCTCCTCGCAGATCACCGCGTAGATGAAGTTGGTGTGCTTCTCCGGCAGGAACGACATCTTCGCCGTGCTCTGGCCCAGGCCGACACCGAACAGGCCGCCGCTGCCGATGGCGATGAAGCTCTGGCGCAGGTGGTAGCCGGCCGGGCCGTCAGCGTTCCAGGGATCCATGAAGGCGAGCATGCGGTCGCGACGGTAGGCGACCTGGAATACCGTGTAGTAGAACAGCGCAGGCGTGGAGAGCACGCCGACCACCGCCAAATACCACCACGGAGCGCCGGCGAAGATGATCATCGCCGCCAGCACCACCGCCATCACCACCACCGAACCCAGATCCTTGGTCATGTACACCAGGCCGGCGACCAGGGCGAATCCGAGCAGCGGTACGACGATGCCCGACCACGATGAGCGGACGCGTTCGGCCACCCGCGAGAGATGCCAGGCGGCGGCGATCACCAGGGCGAACTTCGCCAGTTCGGCCGGCTGGAGATTGATAGGTCCCAGGTCGATCCAGCGTTTGGCACCGTTGATCTCGCGGCCCAGGACATGCACCAGGCCGAGCGAGCCGAGCGCACCCACCACCACCAACGCCACCACCCAACCCTGGCGCAGACGTTCAGCACCCATGCCGCCGATCACCATCGCGACGATGGCGCCGACGGCCATGGCGATGGCCTGCTTGATGAGGAAGGAATAGGTGATGCCGTCACCGCCCGCGGCCACCACATTGGTGCCCATGGCGGTGGTCGAGGTGATCATGACCAGGCCGAAGCAGCACAGGCAGACAACCAGGAACCAGAGTTGGATGCGCAGCCAGCGGGCGGTCATGTCTCCTCCCGCCCTTGGCGATGGATGCGCTCCAGGCGCTCCTCATCCGCCTGCCGCTCATCGTCGTGACGGCGCTGCGCCGCCGCCGGCCCGCCGAACGGTGCCGGGTGCGGCACGGCCTGGACGGACGGACCGCAGCCGTCATCCACCTGCTCATCGATGGCGAGGAAAATCATCGGTTCACCGGACCTTCAAGGTGGCGAGGGCGACCAGGGCGAAGAGCGCGGCGACGATCCAGAAACGCAGCACGATCTTCGATTCCGGCCAACCCTTGTACTGGAAGTGGTGGTGGATCGGCGCGCACAGGAAGACCCGCTTGCCGCCACGCAGGCGGTAGCTGCCGATCTGGATCGCCACCGAGGCGGCTTCGAGCACGAAGATGAAACCGACCAGCACGATGAGGAACTCCTGCTTGGTGCTGAGCGCGATCAGTCCGAGGGCGCCACCGAGCGCCTGCGAACCGGTATCGCCCATGAAGACCTCGGCTGGAGCGCAGTTGAACCACAGGAACCCGAGGCAGCCGCCAGCGATGGCGGCACAGAAGATGGCCACCTCCTGGCCGCCGCTGATGTACAGCACCTTGAGGTAGTCGGCGGCATCGACGCGGCTGGTGAGGTAGGCGATGACCATGAAGGCCAGCGCGGCGATCAACATGGTGCCGGCCGCGAGGCCATCCATGCCGTCGGTGAAGTTCACGCCGTTGGCGCAGGCGCTGGTGACGAACACCACCCACAGCACCGACCACAGGCCGAGACTCAGGGCGTACTCGACCGGCACGAAGGGAAACGACAGCTGGTGCACGCCCAGGCGCACGATGTAGCTCTCGTCGCCGAGCCATTTCTTGTACCAGTCCTGCGGGAAGCCGGCCGGGCGATCGGCGCCGGTGAGCAACTGATCGGCGATGTCCTGGTTGAGCACGTACAGCGCCAGGCCGCAGATCGCGGCGGCGCCGAACTGGATGCCGAGTTTGACGAACAGCGGCGTACCCTTGGCCCCCTTGAAGATCTTGGTGCGGTCGTCGAGGTACCCGACCAGGGCGAATGACAGCAGGCCGAAGATCAGCACCCAGGTCCGCCAGCTCGCGGGGTCGCACCACAGTACCGACGACATGGTGATGCAGGCCACCAGGCCGAGCCCGCCCATGGTCGGCGTGCCCTTCTTGCCTTCGCGCATGGCATCGACCACCACCGCGCCGTCGCCCTTGGCGCCGGATTCACCGAACTTCTTGCGCTTGAGCCAGCGGATCAGCGGCGGCATCAATAACATCATCAGCACGAAGGCGGTGAAGGCGGCGCCGACCACGCGGGTCGAGACGAAGTCGAACAGCCGCAGCGGGCCCCAATGCAGGCCCCACAACAACAGCAGGTCGTTGATCAGGGTCATCATGAGGCGACCCCTTCCAGCAGACCGCGCACCACCTGTTCGAGTCCGGCCGAGCGGCTGGCCTTGACCAGCACGGTGGTGGGCGCCTGCGCCAGGATGCGCCGCACCAGACCGATGGCGGCCGTGCGATCGCCGGCGTGCTGCCAGGCCGTGCCGCCGGCGGAAAGGAAACCTTGGCCAATGGGCATCGCGGTGTCGCCGATGGTGATGAGCGGCAGGCCCAGCCGAGCCGCCAGCGCACCGAGCTGGAGATGGGCGCTGGCGCTGGTGTCCCCGAGTTCGCCCATGCCGCCGAGCACCGCCAGGCGCGGCCCGTCGTGGTCGGCCAGCACCGCCAGGCCGGCAGCCATGCTCGCCGGGTTGGCATTGTAGGTATCGTCGAGGATGAGGTGGGCGCCAAGGCGGCGCGGCACCAGGCGGCCGGCCACCGGCCGCACGCGCGCCAGTCCCTCGCAGGCCTCGGCTGGCGATACGCCGGCCGCACGCACGGCGTGGTAGGCGAGCGTGGCGTTGGCCAGGTTGTGGCGTCCCAGCAGAGGCAGCCGCAGCGCCCGGCCATCGAGCACGACCTCGATGCTCTCCGGCTGCACTGTGCCCTCGACCGCGAAGTGCTCGCCACCGTGGCCGTTGCTGGCGGCCTCGCCGCCGACCAGCGCCAAGGCCCGGCCGGTCGCCGCGGTGCGGATGATCGCCATCAGCGCGGTCATGCTGGTGCCATGCGCCAGCGCCTGGTCGGCCATGCCGGCGAGGCCGATGAGCGCCGGCGCTCCCATGGGCAGGCCGCTGAACAGTTCGCATTCCGCGCGCGTCACGCCGATGAGGTCGCCGAAACCCTCGAGATGCTCGGGGCCGATCGAGACCACCACACCGAGCTGCGGCTGGGCGATGGCGGTCAAGGCCGCGACCTCCCCAGGATGGTTGGCGCCGAGCTCGATGACGGCGAAGCGCATGCCGGGGGGCGTCGCCAGCACCGTCACGGGTACGCCCAGGTGATTGTTGAGATTGCCGCGGGTGGCGTGCACGCGTCCGGGAGTCGCCGCGCCGCAGGCGGCGGCGATCAGTTCCTTGGTGGTGGTCTTGCCGTTGGCACCGCCGATGCCGATCCAGGTGCAGGACGGATCGTAGCGGCGGCGGAACTCCGTCGCCAACGCCGCCAGCGCCAGCGGCACGTCCGCCACCAGCACCACCGGCACCGGCACGTTCACCAGGCGGCTGGCGAGCACCAGGACGGCGCCATCGCCGACGGCGGTCTCGGCGAAATCATGGCCATCGGCGCGCACACCATCGAGGCAGGCGAACAGGCACCCGGCGGTGACCGCACGGCTGTCGAGCGTGGCACCGCGGATGGTGACCTGCTGGCCGGAACCGATCCAGGTACCGCCGGTCAGGCGCTCAACCGTGCGCGCGTCGAGCACCAGTTCGGCCGCCGCCGGTACGCTGATGGGATGCAGCCGTCCGCTGGTCATGGGCGCAGTCCCAGGCCACGCACGAAGGTGCGGTCGTCCCACGGCAAGGTCATGCCCTGGATCAGCTGATCGGTCTCGTGGCCTTTGCCCGCCACCACCACCACGCCCTCGTCGCCGGCGAGGGCGCGGGCGAGGCGGATGGCGGTGCCGCGATCGAGTTCGACCATCAGGGTGCGTGGAGCGCCATCGAGCTGGGCGCGTTGCGCCGCGTAGGCGGGACGGAATTTCTCCAGCCAGCGTCCGCTGTCGAGATCATCGCCCTTGGCCCAGAACACCGTGACCCCGGGCGCCAGACCGGCGATGACCTCCTCGGCGATCGCCTTGGGTTCCTCGCTGCGGCTGTTGTCGGTGGTGAGCACCGCGAGGTCGGCGACCAGGGCGGCGCAGCCCATCGGCCCGCGTTTGCTGCGGTCGCGATCGCCACCGCAGCCGAACACGCAGACCAGTCGGCGCCCGGGAAACTCCTGACGCACCGCCGTGAGCATGATCTTGAGCTCGTCCGGCGTGTGCGCGTAGTCGACATAGGTGTCGGGATGGTGCGCCAGCAGTTCGAGCCGGCCCGGCACCGCCGGCATCGTCGCCAGCCGTTCCAGCGCGGTCGCCAACGGAATGCCGGTGGCTGAGGCGAGCAGGGCTCCGGCGGCGGCATTCCAGGCATTGAAGTCACCGGGCAGACGCACCGACACGCGGTAATCCATGGTCTCGTGCCGCAGGCGCCAGCCGCCCGCGGTGCGCACCAGGCGCGAGTCGCCGCGTTTGAAACCGAGCATGACCACCCGCGCATCGGCGCCGTGCGCGGCGTGTGCTACCACGTGCGCGTCGGGCGCATCAGCGTTGATCACGCACAGTCCGCCGGTGCGTAGCAGGCGGATGAAACGCAGCTTGGCGGTCAGGTAGGCGCCGGTGGTGCGATGATAATCGAGGTGATCGTGGCCCAGGCCGGTGAAGGCCAGGGCGGCGAACTGCAGGCCGGCCAGACGATGCTGGTCGCCGGCATGCGAGCTGGCTTCCATCGCCACCCCAGGGCAGCCCGCGGACAGGCCAGCGAGGAAGGCGTGCAGCTGTTCCGGGGGTGGCGTGGTCTGGGCGTTGGCGCGTTCTACGGCACCGTCATGCCAGCCGATGGTGCCGACGCGGGCGGCGCCCTCGCCCATCGCCCACCAGGCGCAATGGGTGGTGGTGGATTTTCCCGCCGTTCCGGTCACCGCCACCAGGGGCAGGGTGCGGCGCGGCAGACCATGTCGGGCGGCGCTGGCGCGAGCGAAGCTCCAGCGGGCATGCGAGGTGCGCAGCAGCGGCACGGGAGCGTCGAGCACCAGGCCGGCCTCGGCCAACACGCCGCTGGCCCCATGGGCGAGGGCTTCGCGCGCATGGGTGCCCTGATCACTGGCCGAACCCATGGCGGCATAGATGTCGCCGGTGGCGATCTGACGGCTGTCGCGGGCGATGCCGGCGACCATGGGCTGAACCGTGCCGCTCAGGCTCTGGCCGATGAAGAGGGCAGGCGCGGCGATCATCGGCGGATCCTGGAGAGCGTGCTGGCGCCAGGCTTGGCCGCGCCGGCGCCGGCTTTAACCGCGGGTTTCGCTACCGCGCGTACGGCCGGGACCTCTTCTTCCACTTTGGGATGTTTGGGAATGCGGAGGTATTCGAGCGATTTCTGCAGCACCTGCTGCACCACCGGCGCGGCGACCACGGAACCGAAGCCCTTGCCCACCGACGGATCGTCGATCACCACCAGGCACAGCAGTTCGGCGCGGAGCGCCGGTTCGGCCGGGGCCCAGCAGATGAAGCTGCCGATGTTGTGGCCATCGCTGTAGCGCCCGTTGATGACCTTCTCGGCGGTGCCGGTCTTGCCCGCCGCGGTGTAGCCGTCGAGTTCGGCGCTCTTGGCGGTGCCTTCCGTGAGGGTGTGGGTCATCGCTTCCTGCAAGGCCGCGGCCACCTCGGGCGTATAGATGCGGCGCGACGGGCGCAGCACCGGCAACGGCAGGTCGCGTTCGCGTTCGCCGTCGGTGATCGACCACACCCGTTTCACCAGACGCGGCGGCAGCCACATGCCGCCATTGGCGATCGCCGACTGGGCCATGGCCAGCTGCAGCGGAGTCACGGTGAAGCCGTGGCCGATGGGCAACGACATGCCTTCGTTGATGCGCGTCCAGTTGGCTGCGCGCGGCAACATGCCCGGCTCCTCGCCTGGGAGGGTGAAACCACAGGCTTGGCCGAAGCCGAACTGGTGCATCCATTCCTTGACCCGCTCGGGCTGCATGCGCACCCCCAGCTTGGCCATCAGGATGTTGTCGCTGAGCGCGATGCCGTCGATGACGCTGAGGATGCCGTGGCCGCCGGTCTTCTCGTGGATGGTGCGCCGGGCTCGGCCTTCGCTGAAGGTCCAGGCGCCCTTCTCGCAATTGATCATCTCGTTGAAATGGCTCAGGCCGTCGGCGACCGCCGCCCCCGCGAACAACGGCTTCATGGTCGAACC
>JANPIY010000182.1:0-2802 GCA_031425255.1 Planctomycetota bacterium | reverse complement strand
TCGGCGGCGTCATCACTTTCGGTCCGCCCGACCCCACCGGCACGAACGCCGGTTTGCCGAAGATCGGCAAACGTCCACCGCCACGTGCCAGCGATGACAACGGAGCCTGGGGTCTGCGTGGCCGTGGTCATCTGGCTTTCCCCTGGGGTAAAAAATTTCCTGACACCACCCCGTCGGATCCGACCAAACCCAATCTGATGGGACCGGAACGTTTCCTGCTGCGGCACATGTCGCCATTCAATACCCGCAAGTTGCTTAAGATCGCCAACGTGCTGCCGACGAAACAGAGCGACCTGGCATGGCCTGACACCCAGTACATGACCAACCGCAAACCATCGGAGTCCTGGAACGATGCCTGGGGCCATCCCTTGGTGGTGGCGGCGGTCTTGTACCAGCCGACCCATCTGCCTTCTTCACCATTTCCAACCTCGGCTTCTCTTCCCGGGTGGGTGAACGGGGCCTGGCCGACCCCAGCGAACGCGAACGATGCCATGAACCGCACCGTCCCCATGGAGACCTCCTACGTACCTGCAAACGAGACCCTCACGCGCCGAGCCCTCCTCGACCATCTGAAGCTCTACCAATACAACCGCAGCGTCTACATCGCGGTGGCGGCGGTCGGTCCATCCGCCCGTGTCGATGAGCAGAGACTCAAATCGAACACCGCGAGCCATTGGGCCGATAGTCCCACCGCCCCGCAGTCGGGTACGCTCGACCTGCTCTGGAGCCAGGCCAACTGGGTCTGCCAACAGGCAAAGACGGAACCGTACGATCAGGACTGGAGCGAGCTGGCCTTCGACAATCCGATGTGGCAGGGCAACAAGTACGATTACCTGACGCCGAAGAAGAAGCTGAAGGACGCCAATCGCGACGAGGCGACCTACGACACCTACACCGGCAAAGAAGAGCATAGCCTGCTCTCAGCCCCCTAGGAGAACCGCTGATGTCCGCCCGCCGTGGATTCACCTTCATCGAGATGCTGGTGGTCATCGCCATCATCGCCGCGCTGGCGGGCATGTCGTTGGCCGGCTTGTCGGTGCTCAGGCGGCAGGAGAAGATCGCCAGCACCCTGGATCTGATGACCCATGTGACCACGGCGATCGACCAGTATCTGCAGCAGTACGCCCGTCTGGGTGCGGATGAGGACAGCGGCGACTTCCTCAACGATCCCTGGGAGTTCCTCTACAAGCAGCAGCACCGCATCAAGCAGCAGCCGTTGATCGACATCAAACCCGAACGGCTGGTCAAGAAGCTCGGTCCCGGTGCCTGTGTGGTCGCGCCCTCGATGGTGACCGCCACGCACATCAGCGATCATTTCGGCAACTATCCCGGCAACGTCCTGAGCTTCACCATCATCAACAAGAATCGCGGCAGCTCAGCCGCGACCCGTTATGTCCAATGTATCATCCTGCGCAGTTCCGCCGCCACGCAGGGAGACCCCAAGGACGACCTGATCTTCGTCTTCAGCAACGACAAGGCGAGCTGGCGCAAAGTGCGGCAGAGCGAGCTGGAGGCCTTCCTGCTGGCACTCGATCCGCCGCCATCGCCGGTGCCGGACATCAAGTGGGTCGATCCGCTCAAGGATTTCTGAGGCCGACGCGGGTCGGCTGATGCGACGATCGTCGTTCGCACGCCGCCAGCAGATCCGATTGCAGGGGGCGCTGGACGCCGCAGGTTCCCACGCGCGTGAGCACCACCCTAGCAGATCGATCGTCCCGGCGTCTGCTGGCCCAGGTGGAGGTGATGGCCGGCATCTGGCTGGTGACCTTGCCGCTGCTGCGTCCTCTGCTGTGGAGCGGCCAGCCGACCGACGTCGCCAATCTGCTGATGCTGGTGCTGCTGGCGGCGGCGACCACCACCGGCCTGCTCCTGCGTGGTCTGCAGCTTCCATCTCCATCGGCGTGCGGTCCCTGGTGGAGCCGGCCCGCGCCATGGGGCATCACTTTCCTGATATTGGCAGCACTTGGGAGCTGGCTGAGTCCACTCCCCGCTGCGGCCTGGACCTTGACCGTGGGTTGGGCGCTGCACCTCGCCGCGCCGTGGGCGTTGTGGCCCGCGATCCGTCGTCAACCGCAGTTGGTGATGGCCGGCCTGATCGCCGGGCTCGGTGGTGAACTGCTGCTGATGATCGGCCAGCGCTGGTTCGAGCGCCCCGCCTTGGCGGCGCAACTGGCGTCCGATCCCGCACTGACGGCCGCATCCCGCATCGCCGACCAGTACCAGGTGCGCATCGCCAGTTGGCGCCTGGAGGGGACCTTCCTGCTCGCCAACACCCTGGCGACCTACCTGCTCTTGGTCGTACCTCTGATCTGCGCCGTGGCTTGGCGCTGCCGCCATGGTGGTCACCTCGGACGCTGGTCGGTCGCAGCGCTCGCCGCTGCAGCGGTGATCGCCGTGGTGATGACCGGCAGCAAGGCCGGCATCCTCGCCCTGGGAATAGCGGCCGTGGTCACCAGCGTGATCAGACTGCGGTCCTGGCGTTGGCGGATGGTGATCGTCGCGTCCGCATCGGCGGTGGTGCTGATCGCCGTGCTGATGCCGGCGCTGCGTTCGGCGGTGGCGGGGAGCGCCGGCGTCCGCCTGGATTATTGGCGGGCGGGAACCGCGTTGGTGGCGGAACGTCCACTCCTGGGCCACGGCCTCGACGGTTTCGCGGTACACTACCCACGCGTCAAGCCGCCTGCGGCGGAGGAGACCATCCTCGCTCATCAGGAGACCTTGCAGGCGGCGGTGGATCTCGGTCTTCCGGCGATGCTGGTGCTCATCATCTGGTGGCTGCTGACGCTGCGCTCGCTGCGGCCG
>JANPIY010000181.1:0-3216 GCA_031425255.1 Planctomycetota bacterium | reverse complement strand
CGACGATCACCGGCCGCGAGCGGACCTCGGCCTGGCGCAGCGCGCGGGTGACCTGATCCCCGCGTTCACCGACCAGGAAGTAGTCCATCAGCACCGCATCCGGCGCGCGCGCGCCGCTGGCCTCGCTGGCGGCGAAGGCCTCCACCGCCTCGACGCCGGTATAGAAGCGTTCGAGCCGCACCCACGGCAGGTGCTTCACGGTGGCCATCGCCGATTGGTGGTTGGCTTCGCCATCGTCGATCAGCCATAAAAGAAAATCACGCGCAGGGGGCATGGTCTTGCGATAACGGCAACGGGTGCGGGGGACAAGCAGCGGCCGGGGGCCGGGCTCCGCACGCTTCCACCCGGACCTCGGACGCTGCGGATCCTCCCTTCCCGATCCGGGCCTCGTTTCTACAACCCCTCCCGTGGTTCCGCTCAACCCCTTCACCTACATCCGACCGCGGCATACCGCGAAGGGCGCCTTCGTCCTCACCGGGCGGTTGGTGGTCGACGGGCTGAACGCGGCCGGTGAGCTCGGCCGCCTGCTGGCGGCGGTGATCCGCGCCCTGATCAAGGAACCGCAGCGGCGCGAGGTCATCGTTACCCAGCTCTACCACATCGGCTACCTCAGCCTGCCGGTGGTGCTGGTCAGCGGCGTCGCCATCGGCCTGGTGATGGGCGTGCAGGGCTACGCCACGCTGGTGAAGTTCAACGCCGAGGTGATGTCCGGTCCGCTGGTGAACTACGCCCTGGTCAGCCAGCTCTCGCCGATCTTCGCCGCGCTGATGGTCGCCGGCCGCGTCGGTTCGAACATGGCGGCTGAGATCGGGACCATGAAGGTCACCGAGCAGCTCGACGCCCTGCGCGTGATGGGCACCGATCCGATCGCCTATCTGGTGGCGCCGCGTTTCCTCGCCTGCGTGCTGCTGCTGCCAGTGCTCACCGCCCTGGCCTGCCTGGCCGGCATCGGCTCGGCCAAGGTCCTGGTGGTCGACCTGTGGGGCGTCGATGGCGGCGCCTACTGGCACCAGACCAAGAACTTCATGCACATGTGGGACACCTTCGTCGGCCTGAGCAAGACCGTGGTGTTCGGCGGCATCATCTGCCTGGTCGCCTGCCGCGCCGGGCTGATGACCAGTGGCGGCGCCACCGGGGTCGGCCAGGCCTGCACCCGCGGCGTGGTCCAGGGCAGCATCCTGTGCATGATCGCCAACTTCATCATGACCCTGCTGTTCAACCAGATCTGGTCGCTGATGCATCGGCAATAATGAGTCCCGCCCGTCGCGTCACCATCGTTGGCGGCGGCATCATCGGTCTGTCCTGCGCCTGGCGCCTGGCGCGCGACGGCTGGGCTGCGACCGTGCTCGACGCCGCGCCGGAAGCGCGCGAAGCGAGCTGGGCCGCCGCCGGCATGCTCGCCCCGCACCACGAGGCTTCCGGCCCAGGCCCGCTCTGGCGCCTCGGCATCGACAGCCTCGCGCGCTGGCCGGGTTTCGTCGAGGAGCTCGGCGTCGCGCCCGCCGCGGTCGACCTGCATCTGGCGGGCGGTCTGCTGCCGGTGTTGGACGCCGCCGATCACGACCAGGTGATGGCGCGCCGACGCTTCCTCGACGCGCACGACATCCCGCTGCGCTGGCTGGACGCCGACGAGCTGCGCCGGCGGGAACCGGCCCTCGCCGCGACCTGCGCCGGCGCCCTGCTGCTGCCCGGCGGGCAGGTCAATCCGCGCCTGGTCTGTACCCGCCTGCAGGACGCCGCCAGTGCCTGCGGCACGGTGATCCGCTACCACTCGCCGGTGCGCGCCATCGCCGCCGGCCGGGTCGAGCTGAGCACCGGCGAGGTCATCGCCAGCGACGAGGTGGTGCTGGCGAGCGGCGCCTGGACCCCAGGCCTTGCCGCCCTGACCGGCATCGACCTGCCTGGGGAACCGGTCAAAGGCCAGATGCTGCGGCTGCAGGCGCCCGACGGCCTGCTCCGCCACTTCGTGCACTGCCACCATGCCTACCTGGTGCCGCGCGCCGGCCTGGGCGTGGTGGTGGGGGCGACCATGGTCACCAGCGGCTTCGACCGCGCGGAGGATCCCACCGCCATCGAGCTCCTCGCCGCCGGCGCCCGCCGCCTGGTCCCGGCGCTGGGCAAGGCCGCCATCGTCGAGCACTGGACCGGTCTGCGGCCGCGCATCGCCGCCGGCCTGCCGGTGATCGCCCGGGTCCGGCCCGGCCTGATCATCGCCACCGGCCACTTCCGTAACGGCGTGCTGCTGGCCCCGGTGACGGCGGAGGCGGTCCGGTGTCTCGCGAGTGATCAGCTACCCCCGTGCGATCTGGGACCTTTTTCTTGTCCGAGCCCATCCGCGCGCTGAATGCCGCCCGCTGCGGAAGCCAGGAAACCCCGATTTGCTCGCAAGGGATTCGTGGGTTAGACTCCCCCCGAATCCCTGGCGGAAGGCTGGTCCATGTCCGACATCCTGATCGTGGAAGACAATCCCGTGAACCAGAAGCTGATCGCGTTCCTGTTGGCGCGGGCCGGCTACACCTACGAGGTCGCCGAAAACGGTGCCGAGGCGCTGCAACGCCTCGACAAGAGCACCTTCAAACTGGTGCTGATGGACATGATGATGCCGATCATGAACGGCTACGACGCGACCAAGGCCATCCGCGCCAACCCCAAGACCAAGCACCTGCCGGTGATCGCCCTGACCGCCAACGCCATGAAGGGCGAAGACGAGAAGTGCCGCGCCGTCGGCTGCAGCGACTACCTGGCCAAGCCCTACTCGAAGGACCAGATCCTCAACGCCATCTCGATGTTGCTGAAGAAGAGCCAGCAGAGCGAGATCGGGCAGGTCTGAGCGAAGCGACTGCGACCTACGTCCGCGCCGCCTCTCCCCGTGGGACCGGTAGTTTTCTCGGGTCTCCCCTCGGTACCGGTAGTCACCCCCGGGACGGTAGTCGCCCCCGGAACCGCCGGCTGCCAGCCGGTTCTCCTCTCCCTCCCCGTCCAGTCCCGTCTCCGCCCCCGATAAAGCCCCCACCGACCTGGGGTTGTGCTCCCCTCCGCCCCCGATAAACACCGCACCCTCATTGTCGACGCGCCTGTAGCTCAGTTGGTAGAGCAACAGACTTTTAATCTGTGGGTCCTGGGTTCGAATCCCAGCGGGCGCACCACATATAAACTTTTTCAGACGGCAATTGGGAGGCGGATTCCGGCTTTGCCAGAGATTTGACGTCAGCAACC
>JANPIY010000180.1:0-8983 GCA_031425255.1 Planctomycetota bacterium | reverse complement strand
GAGGCGGCGAGGGCGGCGGTCTCGATACGCAGGATCGGTCCTGCCAGGCGTACGCTCGCCGCCCCTGCGGCACGCAGGGCCGCGGTCTCCGCGGGGGTGAAACCCCCTTCGGGACCAATCACCAGGGTGGTGGGCTGCGGTGTGCGTGTATCAGGCGCGGCACCCGAACGGTCGAGGAGGATAAGCTGCCCCCCCAGGACTGCCAAGCCGGGAATGTCCACAACTGGACCCAGCTGCGGCAGTCGCCCACGGTGGCACTGCTTGAGGGCCTCGGCGGCCACCCGCTGCAGACGATCGAGGTTGCCGGGCGGGCGTTCGCTGCGCTCGCAGGCGAGGAAGCGGATGGAGCCCACCCCGAGTTCGGTCAGTCCCCGTACCAGATCGGCGAGGCGGTCACCCTTGGGCGGTGCCACCGCCACGCAGAGCAGCTCCGCCGGGTCGGCGGGTACTGCCTCCGCGGCCGTGACCTGGACCAGGATGGCATGCCGTTCAACGGTTTCGACCGTGCCGACTCCGGCGCGCCCCTGGCCGTCCGCGACCCGCACCTGATCACCTGGACGCAGGCGCAGCACCGAACGCCCGTGGTGCGCCTCCTCATCGCTGATCATCATCACGCCGACCAACACCGGCGATCCCACCAACAGTGTGCGCATCGCTGAGGTTGTGGGCGCGGCCGGCGGTGGCTCAAGGGGCATGAGCAACGGGTACCGGCATCCGCCCTGAGCGTTCGCTCCCGACCGTGGAGCCAGCGATCAATGCTGTTGAGCTAACGCAACGAAGAGGGAGGAAAGGCATAGCCACAGAGCCCACAGAGAGCACAGAGCTGGAGAATCGGCCCTCTCTGTGCTCTCTGAGGGCTCTGTGGCTGGTCGTCCTTCTCCGGACGTCAGGATTCGGCCTGCGCTGAACGGCATGGAGCCAGCGCTCCATGAGGTCGGCCACCGAGGAAGATGTGGCCGCAGAAGCGCAGAGACGCAGAGGAAGGCAGGAAACGGGCTCTTTCGTCTCTGCGTCTCTGCGTCTCTGCGCCCAAACCTCTGAGCTGGACGCGATGGAGCCGGTGCCCGGACCCTGACCCCTGGCGCCGGTTGCCGAGGGCCTACTGTGCCGACCCATGGACACCTTCGTCATCCAAGGCCGCCAACGTCTGTCCGGCGCGATCGCTGTATCGGGGTCGAAGAACAGCGCTCTGCCGATCCTGGCGGTGTCGATCATGACCGGCGAGGGCTGCCGCTTCGGCAACATCCCGGTCCTGCGCGACATCCAGACCCAGGTGAAGATCCTCAATACCCTGGGCATCGAGACCGTGTGGAAGGGCCGCGAGATCCGCACCGTGGTCAAGGACACCTACAACAGCAGCGCGCCTTACGAACTGGTGAAGCAGATGCGCGCCGGCGTCTGCGTGCTCGGTCCATTGCTGGCCGCACGCGGCGAGGCGATGGTGTCGTTGCCGGGTGGCTGCGTGATCGGCGAACGTCCGATCGATCTCCATCTCAAAGGGCTCGAAGCGCTCGGGGCCCAGATCACCCTCGACCACGGCAACATCCACGCCAAGGCGCCCAAGGGCGGCCTGAAAGGCGCGGAGATCTATCTCGGCGGCAAGTTCGGCTCCTCGGTGCTGGCGACCGACAACGTGATGTGCGCGGCGGTCACCGCCAAGGGCACCACCATCATCGAATGCGCCGCCTGCGAACCGGAGGTCGCCGACCTCGCGCAGTGCCTCAACGCCATGGGCGCGAAGATCGAAGGCGCCGGCAGTCCACGCATCACCATCCATGGCGTGAAGAAGCTCAAGGCCGCCGACTGGGACGTCATCCCGGATCGCATCGAAGCCGCCACCTTCCTGGTCGCTGGCGCCATCACCCAGTCGCCGATCAGCGTCACCGGCTGCCGGCCCGACCACCTCCTGGCCTTCCTCGACGTGCTGCGCCAGTCGGGGGTGATGATCGAACGCAAGGGCTCGACGCTCAAGGTGGTGCCGGGCGCGCGGCCCAAGGCCACCGACTTCGTCACCCTGCCCTACCCCGCCTTCGCCACCGATTGCCAGGCCCAGACCATGGCATTGATGGCGATCGCGGATGGCACCTCGACCATTACCGAACGCATCTATCCCGAACGCTTCATGGCCGCCGCTGAGCTGAAGCGCATGGGCGCGAAGATCAGCGTCGCCAACGGCCAGGCGGTGGTGCAGGGCGTCGAGAAGCTGTCCGGCGCCGAAGTCATGGCGAGCGACCTGCGCGCCAGCGCGGCGCTGGTGATCGCCGGGCTCGCCGCTGAAGGCGAGACCCGCATCAGCCGCGTCTACCACATCGACCGTGGTTATGAACGCATCGAGGAGCGCCTGCGCAAACTCGGTGCGCGCATCACCCGCGTCGCGACCGGCGGCGAAGAAGTCGCCGCCGCTGCAGGCTGAGCGGAACACCACGATGCCGTTGGGCTCCACCTCCATCAGCGCCGTGCTTGCCGACCTGGCCAGCCGCACGCCGACCCCAGGAGGCGGTGCCGCGGCCGCCATCACCGCCGCCCTGGGATGTGCCGCCGGAGCCATGGCCGCGCGTTACACCTCGGGTCCGAAATACGCCACGGTCGCAGCGGACGCGCAGCGGCTCGCCGAGGTCCTGACGCTCGCTGCGCAGGATTGTACGCGCCTGGGCGATGCCGACGCCGAGGCCTACGCCGCGGTCATTGCCGCGCGCCAGGCCAAGGACGCCGCCGCCTCGGCCAGCGCCGGACAACGGGCTGGCGCGGTGCCGGCCGAACTGCTGGCGTTGTGCGCGCTGCACGCCACCGGGCTCGCCGGCTTCATCACCATCGCCAATCCCTGGCTGGTCTCGGACGTCAAGGTCGGCATCCACCTGCTGGTGGGTGGCGGCCGTGCGGCCTGGGAGACCCTGCTGGTGAATGCTCCCAGCGCCGAGGTGCGCGCCGCCGCCACCGCCCACCTCGCTGCTCTGGCCGCGGCCGAACGTCTGGCGCTGGGGACGGGCGCATGAGCCGGCGCCTGACGCTGCTGTGGCTGCTGGTCGGCGTGCTGCTCACCGGTGAGGTCGCCGCGGGCGAGCAGACCATCGCGCCGACGATTCCCAGCGACCTGGTCGCGACCATCGATGGCGAGGCCATCCATCTCAATGAACTGGTCCTCGGACCGCTGCTGCTGAACGACGTGTCGGCGCGGCCGGTGCTGACCAACCGGGTGCTGACCTTCCATGACTGCCAGGCGGTGTTCTATGGCGGTGAGATCCGCGGCATGATCGCCATCGATCTGACCAGCAACCGCACGCGGGTGTTCGCCATGGTCGCCAATGTCGACCTCTCAGCACTGCTCGCCGGCCTGGGCTCGACCACCGACAGCTACACCGGCCGGGTGAATGGCCGGCTCGACCTCACCTTCCCCACCAACGACGTGCGTGCCGCCGAGGGTCGTGGCCAGGTCACCATCAGCGACGCCAACCTGATCGAGATGTCGTTCCTCACCAATCTCCTGGTCGGCAACGTCGCCAACACCCGTGGCCAGGACAGCGCCGAGGTCACGGTCGAGATCCGTCAACCCGATGACGCCGCGCCGATGGCCGGCGCGCCAGCGCGGGCGAGCGAGATCCACCTGTCATCGGCGCGCGTGACCCTGCCCAAGGGCAGCGTGCTGATCTCCGGCAGCGTCTCGCTCGATGGCGACCTGCGACTGCTAGTGGTGCCACGACTCGACGGCGGATTGTTCAGCCAGGTGTGGCTGGTCGGCAAATGGTTCGGCGCCGCCCTCGCCATCGCTACCGGTCGGGTCGCACGGGCGGTGGTGCGCGGGACCATTTCGCGCCCGGTGATCGTGATGAATCCCTTCGCCAGCGAGTGACAGCCAGCGGCGAAGCAGATCCGAAATCCACGGCGAGCGACCTGAGCAGACCTTGTTCGCCATGGTGGTGGTGGCGGTTTTCATCCCGGGAGCCCGTGGTAACAGGATGGCGACAGTTCTGCTCCCACTCTCTCCACTCTCACCCTCTGGAGGTGACCATGGACTTCCACCTCGTTGCCGGACGCGGGTTGAAATCGCAGGTGCGCCGATTGCTGGCCGATCAATGCGCGCTCGCGCTCCGCGCGGCGCAGGGCCGGGTCGCTGATCCGGTCCATGTCATCCGCACCTGCGGTAAGCGCAGCCGTGCACTGCTGCGACTCGTGCGTCCGGCGGTGAAGAAGCAGGTCTTCAAGCGGACGAACCACGCCTGGCGGGATATCGGCCGCCTGCTGTCGGCCGACCGGGATCGCACCGTGGCGCGAGCATGCCTGGTGGAAATCAGGAAACGTCAGGCGACGGCGCTCTCCACCGCGACCGTGCGGGCGGCGCTGTCCGCACTCGCAGGTCAAACCTCAGGCTCACCACCCACACCAGCGAAAAAGACGCTGGCGAAATCTTTGCGCATCGTCCGCCGTGACCTCAAGGCCTTACGCAAGCACCTCCGCACGTTGCCGCTGGAGTCCGCCTGGTCGCATGTCGTCGCCGGTTTTTCGCGGGGCCAAGCAGCCTGGGTACGCAGCAGCCGTCTGGCTCTGCACGCCCGCGCCGGCACCACTGCACGTCACACCTGGCGCAAACGCACCAAGGACCTGCGCCACCAGGCCCAGCTCCTGGAACCCCTCGCGCCGACCCTCTGCGCTCCCCGGGCCGCCGGTTGGAAGGAATTGGGCGACCGCCTCGGCAAGGAACAGGATGTGGCCCTCACCTGCCAACACCTCGCCGGGATGCGTCCCGCCATCACCACGCGACCCGTCCTGGCCGCGGCCTACCGCTGGCAGCGGGAGTTGCGCCGCGCCAGCAACCGCTTGGCCAAGCGGTTGCTGGAAACACCAGCCATCAGCCCTCGCCAGATGCAGGAATGGCAGCACACCACCGGGTGAATGCGAGGGATGGTCGAACCATACGTGATGGATGCGACCCGCCGCCCGCTCGTCGCGCCACCACACTTCCTGACGCGAGCACGATCCGCATTCCCCATGCCCCCGCCCCGTGCCACCGCACGTGAACCACAACGTGACCACGGCAATGATGAAGAATCAGAGGTGTACGCTTGATTCAAGCGATGCGACACCCGAGGCTGCCGCGCCGCGGAGGAAACACCCAGCATGCGCATCGGAATCATCGGTGGAGGCCCTGGCGGGTCGGTCGCTGCGGCCACCTGCTGCCGGCTCGGTCATGAGGTCCATCTCTTCGAGGCGGAGGTCTTCCCGCGATTCCATATCGGCGAGAGCCTGTTGCCCTGCAATCTGCCGATCTATGAAGGCATCGGGCTCGATTCCGCCATTTTCGCCAGTCATGGGTATATGCCGAAGATGGCGGCGTTCTTCGAACTGGTGAACAAGGACAAGGTCTGCCGCTTCCCCTTCGCCGATGGTTTTGCAGGTGATCCGCCATCGCTTTTCCAGGTCGAGCGTTCGCATTTCGATCACGTGCTGCTGAAACACGCCGTCAGCCAGGGTGCCGTACTCCACTGCCCGGTGCGCGTTGCGAAGGTCCATCTGCCGGCTGGTCCCGGCCTGAAGCCGGTGATCCATCACGACGGTGGATCGCCGGGCAACGACTTCGGCCTGGAAGTCGACTTCGTGATCGATGCCTCCGGCCGCGAGACCCTGATCGGGCGCCAGCTCGGCATCGTCGACCGCGAGGGCGATCTGATGCGCGCCGCGGTCTACGGTCATGTCGGCGCGCTCCCGCTGGTCCCCGGCGCGCAGCGCGGCGACATCGTCATCAGCAAATGCCCCGCCGGCTGGTCCTGGCAGATTCCGCTCACCGATACCAAGTGGTCGGTTGGGCTGGTGCTCAAACGTGAACAGGTGATCAAGGGCGGCACGCCGGACGAGGTCTTCCGCAAAAACCTCGCGTATTTCCCCGAGCTCAAGGCCCGTTTGGGCGGCCAGGTCCCCGACCCCGTGCGGGCGATGCCCAACATCAGCTACCGGGTCCAGCAACGGGTCGGCCACCGTTGGGCACTCATCGGCGACGCCGGCGGTTTCATCGATCCGATCTTTTCCAGCGGCGTGCTGCTGGCGACGCGCGCCGGTTGGCGCCTGGGCAACGCCCTGCACAAACTCGGGCCGGATGGCGATCTCAGCGAATGGCGGCACTCCACCGATCACGACCTGGCGACCTTCTTCAGCTTCATCCGGCTGTGGTACGACGGGCACTTCATCGACAACCTGTTCTTCAGCGAGATCCGCGAACCCTCGATCTATCGCGGCATCATCAGCCTGCTCGCCGGCAACACCACCAATCTGGACAACAAGTTCCTGGCGATGCTCAACCGGCGGATGCTGGCGAACAAGACCAAGACCCTGATTTTGAATTGACCTGAGCTGAGCAGAAGGTGCGCCGCTGCGGGTGCGCCACTTCCGCCACCCATACGAATCTGACTCACTTTATGGCGCGCTAAGCACTACGCGCACGCCGAAATGATCTGATGGGAAGACGAGGCCGCCCGTGTTGGCCACCGGATCGCTGCCGAGAAGGTTCATTGCATTCGGTCGCCAGTAGGCGGAGCGCAGCAGCACGCGGTCGAGCCGACGACTGTGTTCGCCTGGGAATGATCCCCGTTTGGCCATTGGGCTGCGCGCGATGTCCCACGTGAAACCAGGGTCATTGAGGTGCATTGTCGGCCACAAGTCGAGTAGGCCTGCCGGCAGGGCCGCCGTCTCTTCGGCGCCGTCACCGAAATTGAAATCCCCTAGGAACACCACCTGCTCTCTCCCCTGCAGGGCTGTAGCCATAGTGCGCAGCTGGCGTGCCCGCATTGGACCGTCTTCGAGATAGCTATCGAGATGGACCACGGCGAATGAAAGTGGTCCCCCTGGCGAGGCCACTTCGATCACGATGCCGCAACGACCCATGGCGGTGGGCAAATGGACGACCTGCTGACGCAGTAAAGGTAGATGAGTGAACAGCGCCAACCCGCCTGGGAACGGCTGATCGGCATCCCCCGACACTCGCTTCAGATCACTTGCCCACGGCGCGGCTGCCAATGCCGCGCTGAACCATGGAGTGACTTCTTGCACTGCGATGACATCGGGGCACGCGGCGCGCAGGACATCCAGCAACGCTGGCAACCGGACCTCCCGCTCACTGGCATCGGCAAGGACGTTCCAGCTCACCACCACCAATTCGCGTCGCGGCCCCTCGCCCGCCACCACGTAACAGCAGCACATCAATACGATCATGACCAGGATGCGCATGAGCGTCATCTACCAATGCCTCTTCCGCGCGCGAGCGGCTTGTGCCATCAGCGGCCCAACCAATACTCCCGCCCATGGCCAGGCCGCCCAAAGCACGTGAACCGCTGAAACAGGCCGCGCTCGAACTGTTCGTCGAGCACAGTGTGCATGGCACCGGGATCCGCGAGATCGCCAAACACGCCGGCTGTAGCGAGGCGGCGCTTTATCGCCACTGGGCCAACAAGGACGCCCTGGTGGCGGCGCTGTTCCAGGAACACATGGGCGAGGTCCGCAGTCTGCTCGAATCCGCCATCGCGCAGGAATCCGCTCTCGAAGGCAAGGTCAAGGCCGCCTGCCGCGCCGCTTACAAACTCTACGACGAGCAGCCGCAGGTCTTCCGCTTCGTGCTGCTGGTGCAGCACGAACTGGCCAAGACCATCCCGCCCGACATGCGCATGCCGCAGGACGTGGTGACCGATCTCGTGCGTGAGGCGGCGGCGAAGGGCGAGATACCCAAGCCGGCCAAGGGCGAGGACGCCCTGCTCGCCGCGGCGGTGATCGGCATCTTTCTGGAAACCGCCATCTTCGTGCTCTACGAACGCGTACCGGGACCTTTGTCACGATATGTCGACATGGTCGCGCTCTCGGCACTGCGGGTGCTGCGCGCCAAGGTCTGAACGCTCGCCCGGCGATGCCGTCACAGCCGCTGCTCCGCCGCGTTTGCACGGTTCACCTGGAGGTCTTCCGATGCGCCTGCGCTCCCTGGTCCTCGTGCTGGCCAGCGTCGTCAGCCTGTTCACTGCTGAACCCGCAATACCACCGCCGACGCCGACGCCCCCACCGGCAGCCATTGCCCTGCCGACCATCGCCGATTTCGGCGTCAATCTCAGTGGGGCTGAGTACGGCAAGGCGGAGGGTGGACGGCATGGCCGTGACTACACCTTCCCCACCCTCAAGACCCTTGATTACTACCGCGAACGCGGGCTGCGGCTGATCCGCCTGCCGTTCAAATGGGAACGCGTACAGCCCACCGCCATGGGCCCGCTGGCTTCCGAGGAGCTCGCCCGCCTCGATGCCACCATCGCCGCCTGCAAGGAACGTGGCCTGGGCGTGATCATCGAACCGCACAATTACGCGCGTTACCACGGCAAGCTCGTCGGCGGTGAGGAGGTCCCAGCGACGGCGCTCAAGGACCTGTGGGCCAAGCTCGCGACGCACTACCGCGACGAGACCACCATCGTCGCCTACGGCCTGATGAATGAACCGCATGGCACCAAGGGCACCTGGGCCACCACCGCGCAGCTCGCCGTCGATGGCGTGCGCTCCGCGGACTCGAAGCACCTCATCCTGGTGCCAGGGGATTCCTGGAGCGGTGCCCATAGCTGGGTGAAGGCCAACGCCAACCTGGCGATCAACGATCCGGCGGACAACTTCGCCTACGAGGCGCATCAGTATTTCGACCGCGACCATTCCGGCACCTACAAGAAATCCTACGAGGAGGAGAAGGCCCATCCCGACGTCGGCGTCGACCGATTGGCGGGGTACCTCGCCTGGCTCAAGGAGCGCAAGGCGCGCGGCTTCCTTGGCGAGTTCGGCATCCCGCGCGATGATCCGCGCTGGCTCGAGGTGCTCGACCGTTTCGTCGCCAAGCTCAAGGCCGAGGGCATCGGTGGCACCTATTGGGGCGGCGGCTCGTGGTTCAGCGAGAACGAGCTCTCCATCGATGCCAGCAAGGATGGGCAGGAGCGCCCGCAGATGGCGGTGATGCGCAAGCACGCGGCGCCGGCGCCGG
>JANPIY010000179.1:0-6098 GCA_031425255.1 Planctomycetota bacterium | reverse complement strand
CCTTGCCATGTGGGCTCTTGCCCGAGGAGTCGGTGACGTAGAGCGCGCCACGTTCATCCAAGGCCATGGCGACCGGTCGCTGAACCAGCGGCGGTCCGGCGACCAGTTCGACGGAGTACCCTTCGGCGATTCCGAGCACGGGGAGCGTGTGCTCGCCGGCAGTGAGGGTGCTGCCAGCCAGCAGGAGGGCGGTCAGTGAACAGATCAAGATACGCATGCGTGGACTTTCCCGTGTTGGTGCCGCCCGGGGGGGGGCTTTGATTATCTCACCGCCAGGAGGCAGTGACCGGCCGGTAAACGCCCAACACCGGACACCAGTACATGCATGCAGAGCGACGATTGACAACTCCCCGCCCTGGCACAATCCAACCACCGCTATGAATAAATTCACCATGCTGCTGCGCCGGCTGGGCGACTGGATCGACGCCGCGCCGGATGCGGGACTGTTTTTTGCCGAGGCCGATCTCACGCCGCCGATCAAGACCGCACCCCAGCCGCTGATCGAACTGATGCTCGCCATCCGCGGTGATCAGCCCTTCACGGTGTATGGTGGCCCAGGACTACGCCCGGTGACGCAGGTGATCGCCGAGGGCGAGGTCGCCTTGGTCACCGCGCATCACGGCAACTACGGACCGGCGACCCAGGCGAGCAACCGCTACGCCTGCATCTCCTGGCTGGTGCCGCGGGCCTTGGCCGCCGTGATCGATGGCCGGCAACCGGTGCTGTTGCGCAGCCGCGCGACCGACCCCGCAGCCTTGCTGCCAGCGCTGCGCGACGTGGCCCAGGTCCACCGCGCTCCGCCGCGGGCGCTGCCGGGCTTCCATCGCAAGGCGGCGTTGCTGCGCCTGATCGCCGCCACCTACGCGGAATGTTCGGGCGACGACCTGACCACGGCCGGGGATGAACGCGTGCGCCGGGCGCAGCGCATGATCTGCGATCGGCTCGCCGACCCCGACCTCGCGCTCGCGGATCTGGCCCACGCTTCGGGCCTGTCGATCAATCAGCTCACGCGGTGTTTCCGCGACGAGTTCGGGCAGAGCCCGATCCAATATGTCCTGCACCTGCGGCTCGAACGTGCCCGCGACCTGCTGCGCCAGAGCGCCCTGGGCATCAAGCAGATCGCCCACCAGGCCGGGTTCCGCGATCAGGGATATTTCACCCGGCAATTCACCCGCGCCGTGGGCACCTCCCCGAGCGTTTTCAGGACGTTGCCACCGGTCAAAGGCGGCTGCGGCGACTTCACCCCTATGCCGCTCAGCTGACGAAGAAGAATCGGCCGCAGAGTCGCAGAGACGCAGAGGAAAGGCAAAACCTAGTCTTTTTTCCTCTGCGCCTCTGCGCCTCTGCGGCCAATCATCTTTTCTTCACAGCGTTGGACTCCACTCCGCAAGAGTGAAGTCGCTCACGGCATCATCACTTCCCGGTGGTGACGTCCGCGAACACCGCCGTGGTCGCCGCAAAGGTGTTGCCCGAGCAGGTGAACAATCCGATGCGTGCCTGGCCGTCGTAACCGGCGCGGTGGGTCAGGCGTGGTTCGCCCCAGGTCCTGCCATCGGTCGAGGTGAAGACCTGGATGTCCTCGCCGACGCGAGCCAGTTTGAGGTGGAGCGGGAGGGTGACCTTGCCGAGGTCCTTCTTCTGGCCGTCGTCCGGATCACCGGACTTGTCTCGCCAACGGCAGAGCAGATTGCCCGTGGCATCGACCTGGATCAGCACGTGGCGCCCACATTTCTCGGTGAGCGATTCCCTGATCATGAGTCCGGCGGTGCTTGGTGGACGGTTGTCCCAGGCATAGGTCGGCCCACCGACCTGCGGCGCCACGCTGATCAGACGAGCGGTCAACGCCACGTCGCCGCTCACCGGTTGGCTGACGAAGGCGCCCTGATCGCGCACCCGCTGCCACCACGAGGTCATCGCGTGGCCACACCCGGTCAGCGTGAACGTACCTTTGCTCACCGTGATCTCGCCCGGAATGGGCGGGGCATTGAGTTCATCGAAGCTCCAGCCACTCGGCAGCGTGGAGGCCGATACGGTCACCGCGCAGGTCCGCTTCAGGTTCTCGATCGTCGCCGTGACCGTGCAGGTGCCTGGCTTTTTGCCGACGACCATGGCGATCTGCTCGCCGATGCGGCGCACCTCGGCAATGCCGGGATCGCTGGATACCCAGGCGACGTCGCGAACGAAGGTGTTCATCGGCGTGAGCACGGCAGTGAGCGTCGCCCGGCCCTGGGCGGGAATGGTGAGCGACGAGTGGTCGATGGTCAGGCTGGCGACCGCGACATCCGGCGTGCAGGTGATCGCTTCGTTCAGGGCGATCTCATTGATCTGCAGACCGTCGCTCTCGGTGGTGGCCGTCAGAGCGAGACGATAGAGGTTCCATTTCGCCGGCTTGGCGACGGTGAATTCGCGGCGCGGCGCCTCAGCGGTGAATCCCGGCGTTGATTGGAGGTCGACGCGTGTCCAGGTGACGCCGCCGTCATTCGATGCCGTGAGTTCGATCGTACGCGGCAGACGCTGCGTTTCTTTGCAGGTGAGCGCATAGGAGGTCACGAGGTATTTCCTGCCGTCGACGTATCGGCATTGGATCCAGCTCGCAGCCGCCTGGTCCAGCCACGCGGTCCGTTCGTCACCGTCGAATGCCTTGATGGCGGCTTTGCTGGAATCAGCGGCACCAGCGGAATCAGCAGCATCAGCCGCGTCTTTGCTGGTGATCTGGCACATGCCGGCGTTGGCGTAGTACGCGGTATTGAACACCAGATTGGCCGGACGCGCCTTGCCCGCGACCATCAGATCTTCCAGTGCGTTTTCGATATCGGCCTTGTTGCCTTTGGCGACCAGGTAGGTGTGACCGCGATCAGCGCCCTCCTGCCCTTTGGCCTCATGCCACTGATTGATGCCGGTTTTTGCATCGGCGACATTGACGCCACCGCCGACCACCCGGTACCACGGCTCAGCCCCTCGCACCGTGACCAGACACGAGACCGGATCCCAACTCAGGCGATCACCCGCATAGCCGACCCCTGGATATAAGCGGTAGGCCATGCTCAGGGGGTTGTGCTCGGGCATCTCGTAGGTCACCCGTCGCCCGGAGCAGGTCGAGCCACCTTCGCCATTGAAGAGGATCGGCGTCGGCCACGTACGGCACACCAGCGCGGTCGACGGCGCGTCTTCGATGAAGTTGTACTCGCCGTCCTTGTCGTTGCGGCTGGGCGACGGCGGGTACTTGCCACCCATGATGTCGAGGCGTTTGACCTTCTTCGCGACCAGCGCGCGGCCATCCAAGGGACTGGCGGCATCCGCACCGGACTTCAACAGGTTGGCGATGTTGCGCAGCATGCCGACCGCCACCACCGTCACGCTGCCATCGGGCTGCTTGGCCAGGATCTGGCGATAGAGCACGATCGCATCCGGGTACTCCTTACTCGTCGCGAATCGGTGCGGGTAATGCTTGATGAGTTCGCCGGGATAGCCGTTGTCGGCATGGAAGCCGACATCCTTCAGCGTGCCCACTGGAATCTCTGGCCGACCGAACCAGGTGTTGATCGCATCCAGGCACGGCGCGATCGCTTCGGAAGAGATGCAGCCCATGGTCGCGAGCAGCTTCGCTTCGCCGCGTTCGACCGCTCCATGCAGCATGAAGAGCGCCCCGACGTCATCGCAGTCACCGGCCATGTCGGTGTCGAAGATGATGTTCGGCGGTGCCTCGCCCGCCTGACTCCTGCGGTCGACCGAGATGAGGCAGATCGTAACCAGGAGGAAGCGGACCAGGGAGGAGATGAGGGTCATGGTGATGTAGCTCTCGGCATGGACGGACGGTTTGGCCGCGGGCGTGACCGGCCGGATGGTGTGGTGACCGGGCCGATCTCGTGGGCAGTGATCACTTGCCCGGGGTCCAGCGGTACAGCAGGTTCTTTCCGCGGAAATCCTCTTCGACCAGGAGGCGGTATTCGCCATCGCTGCAGCGCAGCGCGCGCAATCCATGGCTCATGTCGATCCAGCCGCAGACTCCGCCGACCTCGGGGCCTGGCTGCATGGTGCCGACCGGCGCTCCATCCTTGAGGCTGAACACGCTCACCAATGCTGAGACGCCCTTGGTTGGTTTCACCGCGGCGGTGAAGAGGTAATCGCCGGCGATGTCCAACGATTTGGGATACAACTTCTCGTCATCGACCGGCATATCGGCGGTCCACTTCTTGACCGGCTTGCCGGTGCTCCAGCCGTCGTACCGCACCACGATGGAGCCGATGGTTCCCCATGCGACCTGCTTCTTCTCCTGCGTGAAACCGGCGATGTAGAGCGTGTCGGTTGCAGGGACGTAATGCACCCGGCCGATTTCGATGAAGCCCTCTGGCCGGGGCCAGGACTCAGGTTTCGCGAAGTCGTACTGGGGTGCACCATCAGCGCTCCAACCCTGGAATCTCCAGCGCTGAATGGCGTTGTCCGGGCCGTCACCGCGCCAGATGTCGCTGTGCTCATCGATCTCCCACGCCCAGCCCCCATTTGTGTCCCCGGCATGCAGACGGAAGCGCGCGATGTGGGACTGTTCGCTTTCAAAGGTGTAGAGATCGATGCCGCCCGACATCTGGGCGATGGTGGCGAGCAGACGCCGGCCCTGTGGCCGACGGAGGATGCCTGCGGACCCACCACGACCGGTGATGCGCGGATCGTCGGGGTGCTTGATCGCATCGATGGTCAATGCCTTCAGCGCCCAGCCCTCGCCGGGTGGCTTGGTCGGATCGAGGGTGAGGATCTCATCGACGCCGTAGATCTCCCGCCCATCGCTCGCGGGATCGAAGGAGTAGCAGTCGACGAACCCGTGGCTGTGCAGTTCCCATTTCAGCTGGCCATCGGGGCTGAACGCCTTGAGCACCGTTCCGCGGCTCCCAACGGTGGCGATGTTGAGACCGACATAGAGGTTGCCGGCGGCATCGGTACCCGCCCCGCGCAGGCCCCACAACTTGGTTGCGGTCACGACCCCCGGGGTTCCGGCACGGAGTCCACCTTCGTCGCCGAAGCGGCGCACCAGCTTCGGCGTTGCGCCGAGTTCATAGAACAGCACCTGCTGCCGTGGTCCATCGTCGCACACGATGAGTTTTCCCTGGTGGTCGATCGCCACCGAGGTGGGCTTGCCGGCATCGGTGATGGTGCCGGCAAGCTCGGCGCCGTCGCGAGCACGGTGGATGATCTGGTCACCGGCCAGGATCCACAGCGTGTCCTTGGCATCGATGACGACGTCGCGCGCGCCGCTGACGGTGAAACGCGATGTTTCGGACAAGTCGGCAAGCGCACGCACCGAAAGCACGCCGTCGACCCCCACCGTTATGACGGTCTGTCCGCGTGCGGTGATCCCGACGGCCTTGCCGACCTTCACTTCATCGGTCCAGGTCGCCGAATCGAGGTCGCCTGGTTTCCAGCCGAAGCGCATCAGGTCGCCCTCGTCATTGACGATCAGGATCTGCTCACCGGCAAACGCCACGGCCTGACCGGCGGTTCCCCAGCCCCACGCCTTGTGGCCACCCTTGCCGTTGTATTGCTGGAGCAGCTTGATGTTTACCTGGCCGTCGCGGTAAAGCCCGGAGCACCGTCCGGCCTCATCCCAGTAGGAGGCACCGAGGACCGTGCCGTCGGGTGCGACCTCGATCTCATCGAGGATGTTCTGCATCCAACGGCCGCTGCCATTTCCGCCCGCACCGTTGAATGAATTTCCGACCCAGCTGGTGACGTAGGTGAGGTCGGCCGCGCCAGCGGCGCTGATGAAGAGCAGGGGAACGAGGTGACGTAGCATGCGTGGCTCCGGAAATAAATTGGTGATAACAAGTTGGAAATGAACGGATTCACTCCGTGACCGTGACGGAGTCGAACTCGGCCGTCGTGGTCGAGACGGGATTTCCGGAGCAGGCAAAGAGACCGACATGTCCTTTCTCTTTGAAGGTGTTGGGGAGGACCAATACCGCTGCGCCCCAGTTTTTTCCATCGGCTGAGGAGAAGAGCTGCACGTCCTTGGCCGACTGGACAATCCTGAGGTGGATGGGCAAAGTCACTGTGCCAAGGTTCTTGACCTTACCCCCATTTCCGAGCTCGTCGCGCCAGCGACCGAC
>JANPIY010000178.1:0-12321 GCA_031425255.1 Planctomycetota bacterium | reverse complement strand
CTGTCATCGCCCGAGTGTCCTGCCGACAAGCGCACCTTCGGCATGTTCAGCAAGCACCTCGGCGGTTGGCGCGACATCTGGATCCTGGTCTATGCGCGCTCGGAGAATCCCGTGTTCAAGCAACGCTTCGCCGCCCGCCTGCGACCGCTGGTCGAGGGCCTGCACCGCCAGGTCGACCGCTGGGGTTGCCTGCCCTACATCGGTGAGATCGATCGCGACGGCGTGACCAGGGAGAAGGACACCAGCCACCGTCCGGTTACCCTGCGCGGCTTGGACCAGGTGATGCAGGAGGATTTCCCCGAGCTGGCAGCGCGCATCGCTGAACTGGAGACCCGCAGTCGCTTCAAGTGAGGACCCCGAGGTCGAGCGGTATGAGGAGTGCCGAAATGGTCCCTGCGAGCGCCCACATCACGCGCGTCGCAGATGGTTGTAGGATGATGAACCATCCATGCCGCCCCACCGCACCGGTTCGTGGTCTCTTCGCAGGGGGCGGGGCCATGCCGCTCTCGCGTGGCGCATGCCGTGCCGTGCTGGTCATGGCTGGTGCGATGAGTGGTGCGGAGGCGGCCGAACCCTCCTTCTCTCTGCTGGTCCAGGCCGGCGGGTACGATCGCCGCGAGACGCCCATCCGGGCGCTGGTGCCGCTGGCCGATGTCAGGGCGACGCGAGCGGAGGTGATCCTGCCGGATGGCACCCGGCTGCCTGGGCAGCTGACGGCGCCAGGACTGGGCGCGGTGGGCGGGGAAAGCGGACGGCGCGAACTCCATGTCGTACTGCCAGCGTTGAAGGCGGGCAGCAGCCTACCGCTGACCGTGCGCGTCCTCGCCGAAGGAGCGGTGACGGGCAGCGGATTCGCCTGGGCTGGCCAGCCTGGGCAGAGCGACGAACTGACCCATGCCGGGCATCCCGTCCTGCGCTACCAGTACCAGGCCTACGACCCGAAAAAACGCGGCGACACCACCAAGGTCTTCCATCATCTCTTCGACCCCATCGGCGGGCATCTGCTGACCAAAGGGCCCGGGGGCCAGTTCCCCCATCATCGCGGCATCTTCTTCGGTTTCATGAAGGTGTCATACGGGAGCCGCCAGGTCGACATCTGGCACTGCAAGGACGACACCCACCAGGCGCATGGCGCCATCGAGCTCGCCGAGGCGGGGACCGTGCTTGGTCGTCAGCGCCTGCTCATCCACTGGAATGCCAAGGTCGGTGAGACCTTCGCCGACGAGCAGCGCGAACTGACCGCCATCCACTTCCCAGGCGGCACGCTGGTGGAATTCACCTCGCGCTTGAGCACCAAGGTCGGCGACCTCATCCTCGACGGTGACCCCCAGCACGCCGGGTTCCACTTCCGCGCCGCCAACGACGTGGCCACCGACACCAAGGCCCAGACCGTCTTCACCCGTCCGGACGGCGCCGGCAAACCCGGGGAGACCCGCAACTGGCCGCACCAGAGCGCGGTCAACTTGCCGTGGGTCGCCATGACCTTCGTCAGCGGCGGCAAGACCTGGACGGTCGCCTACCTCGACCACCCGGACAACCCCAAGGAGGCCCGTTACAGCGAACGCGAATACGGCCGCTTCGGTTCGTATTTCAAGCACACGGTCACGGCCGCTCAACCGTTGGCGATCCGCTACCGCCTCTGGGTCCAGGCCGGGACCATGACGGTAGCCGAGATCGCGGCGAAGAGCCGCGACTTCGTCACTCCGCCGGTCGTCACCATGGTTACGCCCTGAACGCGAGGCCTCCCTCCCATGCACCGCCTCCTGATCATCGGCCTGCTCGTCACCGCCACCGCTCCCCTCATGGCCGCGGACGGCGTGGGCGGGGCTGATCTGCTGCCGCGCGCTGGCACCCTGCCGGATCTGGCGATCCCACCGGCCCCGGCGCTCAGTCCACAGGAAGCGCTGAAGACCCTGCGCGTGGATCCCGCTTTCCGCGTCGAACTGGCTGCCGCCGATCCCCTGGTCAGCGATCCGGTGGCGATCACCTTCGATGCCGACGGCCGCATGTGGGTGGTCGAGATGCGCGGCTACATGCCGAACATCGCCGGCGACGGCGAGAAGGAACCGGTCGGGCGGGTGGTGGTGCTCACCGATCGCGATGGCGACGGCGCCATGGATGAGCGCACGGTGTTCCTCGATGGCCTGGTCATGCCGCGCGCCATCGCCGTGGTCCGCGGTGGCGTCCTCATCGGCGAACCGCCGCGCCTGTGGTTCTGCACCATCCGGAATGACCTGACCTGCGGCGAGAAGCGCGAGGTGACGACCTACGCCAAGGGCGGTTCGGCGGAATACGGGGAGAATGGCCTGCTGCAGGGTTTCGATGGTTGGATCTACAGCGCGAATTCGGCCCGCCGCCTGCGTTTCGATGGCAGCCGCGTGGTCGAGCAACCCACCCGCCAGCGCGGCCAGTGGGGCATCAGCCAGGACGATTACGGACGGCTCTATTACAACGCCAACTCCACGCCGCTGTGGGTCGACCTCTTCCCTTCGGCCTACCTGGAACGCAATTCGCATCTGGAGAGCCGGATTGGCATCGGCGCCGCCTGCGGCAACGGCGGCAAACTGCAGAGCGTACGGGTGAATCCCGGCACCAATCGCGCCTATCAGCAGGGCACGCTGCAAGCCGACGGCCGTTTGGCCTCGGTCACCGCCATCGCCGGGGTCGGGGTCTACCGCGGCGGCTCCTATCCCGACTCGTATCGTGGCGACATCTTCGTGCCCGAGCCGGCAGCCAACGTGGTGCTGCGTTTCGTACCCAAGGAGAAGGGCATCGAGCTGAGCGGGTCGCGCGTCCAGGTCGACGATCCCGACTTCGGCAGACGCGAGTTCCTGGCCTCGACCGACGAACGCTTCCGTCCGGTTAACGTCGCCTCCGGCCCCGATGGCTGCCTCTACATCGTCGACCTCTACCGCGGCATCCTCCAGCACCGCTCCTACCTCACGCCGTATCTCAAGAAGCAGATCCGCGACCGCGGCCTGGAGCAGCCGATCGGCCTCGGCCGCATCTACCGGGTGGTGCACAAGGATCATCCACCGGTGCGCACGCCGCCGCTGGCGGGTCTCAGCGCTGCTGCCTTGCTCCCGCATCTGGGATCCGCCAACGGCTGGGCGCGCGACATGGCCCAGCGCCAACTGCTGGAACGTCAGGATCGCAGCGTGATCCCGGGGTTGCATCTGCTGGTGGCCACGCATCGCGACCACCTCGCCCGGCTGCAGGCCCTGTGGACCCTCGATGGCCTAGACGCGGTCGACGCGACGACGATCACCCTCGGTGTGCGCGACGCGCACCCCAAGGTGCGCGCCGCCGCACTGCAGGTCGCCCATCGCCTGCTGGCACGACCGGATCAAGCCGCGTTGCTGGCCACCCTTGCCACGCTGGCAAACGATCCCGAGCAGGCGGTGCGGGTCCACCTGATGTTCTGCCTGGGCGCCGCGGCGACGGACACCGCCGCCCGCGCCGTGATGATCGACCTGCTGTCGACCCACGTGGCCGACAAGTTCATCCGCCAGGCCGCGCTCTCCGGGTTGAAGGACCGTGAGGGCATCTTCCTGCGCGAGCTGCTGGCCGATCGCCGCTGGCAGCAGGAGGACGCCCACCGCAGCGCACTGCTGCGTGAACTGGCCGGCTGCCTGCTCCGCTCGCGCGATGCGGCGCTGGTGAACGAACTACTGACGGTTGCCGCGATGCAGCCGGCTGACCAGACCTGGCGCCAGCTCGCGTTGCTGAATGCAGCCAACGATCTGCCGCGCGGCAGACGTTTCGAGCCGATCGTCCTGACCACCAAGCCGGCCGTGCTGGCCACGCTGGATGCCGCCAGCGATCCCCGTTTGCGACCGCTGCTGGCAGCATGGAACCAGGTGCTGGCCATCGGTGCCACACCCGCTCGGACCGTGCATGCGCCCCTGTCGGCGGGCGATCAGCGGCTGTACGACCAGGGCAAGGCGCTCTACGCCGCGACCTGCCTGGCCTGCCACCAGGACCACGGCAAGGGTCTTCCTGGGATCGCACCCCCGCTCGCCGATTCGCCATGGGCGGAGGGCTCCGAACAGCGCCTGATCCGAATCGCCCTCGGCGGCATCGGCGGTCCGCTTACGGTCGGCAATGAAACCTTCAACCTGGTGATGCCCGGCTTCACCGGCAACCCGCTGGCGGACGACGCCGGCATCGCCGCCATCCTCACCTATGTGCGCAATGCGTGGGGCAACCGGGCGCCGGCGGTGCAGGCGGAGGCGGTACGGGCCGTACGCGCGGCCACCGCCACGCGCACCGAGCCGTGGACGGTCGAGGAATTGCTCGAGGTGAAATGAATCGCCAACGGCTGGAGGCAACTGGCATGGGGGTCTCGCCCGGGATTGCGAGGATGCACCAACACCTTCCCGGTTCACGAACGCGGATGCCTCTTCCGCATCGAGTCCCCACCTCTGGTAAGACGCCATTGCAATAAATCTAAAATATTGGCCGCAGAGGCGCAGAGACGCAGAGGTGGAAAAGGCCCCGCTTTGCCTTTCCTTTGCGTCTGTGCGTCTCTGGGGCCAATTCTTGCTCGTCAGCATACGCGCTCCGCCCACGGGTTCCGATTCCGTCACCGTGGGCTGCGAATGATGGCCCGGGTCAGGATGAATTGAAGGTGCCGATCGCCGACGGGGTGCTGAACCCCGTTCCCATCCCCCGCGGACACCAGCCCATGCCCATCCTCGCGCCCTCGATGCACTCCCACCCCCTGCCGGCAAGCACGCTCGCGCCGCGTGCCGCGATCGCGGCCTGGTGGAGCGGGCGACGGCTCCTCGCGCTGGTGGTGTTGGCGGCCGCCGGCCAGCTCGCCGCCGTCGAGATCTTCACCGGCGGCATCAACAACCGCCACGATCTGACGCTGCCCAACGCCAAGGGCTGGACGGAGGTGGCGGCGCAGGCCGATGGGTTCTACCTGCATCCCAATGGCTGGTTCGACGGCAACGCACGCATGGGCGCGCAGGAGCACACCGCCCGCGCGCAGCTGCTCGACAACTTCGCCAGCAAGCGCTTCATCGTCGAGGACTCCTTCAACGGCATGGCCTCGAAGGTCGAGGGCGGCAGCCCGGAGTACGGACTGCGCCACATCAACGGCATGGTCGCGCACAAGCTCAGCGTGCTCTCCATCCGCCCGGGCTACCGCTGCGTCGGCTACACGCCCAATGTCGGCCCCGACGTCATGCTGGCGGGCGATCCCGACGTCCTCGCCAAGCGCTTCGCCGATGCCACCAAGGCGGTACGCGACCTGGGCATCCCGGTGTACTGGCTGTGGACGCCGGTGAGCCGGCCGGAGCTGTGCATCAAGCTGCGCGCCGAGGTCGCCGGCAGCGGCATGCAGCGCTGGGAATACCTCGCGGTCAAGGGCAAGGCCGCCGGAGTCAGCTTCGACATCCCCCCGGGTCACATCATGCAGGAGGGTGGCCCGACCAAGGCCGCGGTCGACTGGTACATGCAGGAGATGATCCCGCGCTGCCGTACCCGTGGACTGAAGAGCATCTGGCTGTGCAACACCATCCATTCGTCTGGTGCGGTCTTCACCGCCGCGGTCGAGCGCATCATCGCCAACAATGCCATGGCCGACATCTTCATCCCCACCGATTTCGGCCGCTATGATTATCCGGCGACGCCCGAGTCGGTGGGCGGGAAGCCCAACCTGGGCAGCACCACCGGCGCCGCGCTGTGGGCGATCAAGCGCCTGCAGGATGCCCCGGTACCACCTCGCAACCAGCCGCCCGCGGTACGGCTCACCAGCCCCTCGCTCAGCCGTACGCTCAGTGCGCCGGCCAGCCTGGCGCTCGCGGCCACGGCCAGCGACAGCGATGGGACCATCCGCACGGTGGAGTTCCTCGCCAACGGCCGGGTCATCGCCATCGAGGCACTTGCACCGTTCGCTTGGACCTGGAGCGGAATCCCTCCAGGCACCTATGCGGTCAGCGCCCGCGCCCGCGACAACGATGGAGCGCTGTCGACCTCACCCACCGTCACCATCACAGTGACGGCGCCAGCGGCCTTTTCAGCGCGCATCAACTTCCAACCCGCCGCCGCCGCGGCTCCCGCCGGCTGGCGCATCGACAATGGCGCGGTCTATGGCAGTCGTGGCAATGGCCTGAGCTATGGCTGGAACGCCGACGTCTCCGCCACCGCGCGCGATCGCAATTCCGCAACCTCACCGAGCCAGGTCGAAGACACCCTGGTGCACCTGCAGAAGCCGCTGACGCCGAACGCCCGCTGGGAGATCGCCGTGCCCAACGGCCGCTACACCGTCCAGCTCATCGCTGGCGATGCCCACTACAGCGACAGCCGCTACCGCACGCGGGTGGAAGGCGTGCTAGCCCTCGACGCCACGCCTTCGGCCACCCGGCGCTGGTTCACCACCACCACGGCGGTCACGGTCGACGATGGCCGCCTGAGCGTCGGCAACGATGCCGGAGCGGTGAACAACAAACTCAACGCCATCGTCGTCACGGCGAACCCCTGACGCGACGTCCAAGGCCGTCAGCTCTGACCAAGATGACCTGGAATGGCTTGCAAGAAACCTGCGGCGGCTTTGACCAGTTGAACCATCCCTTCCATCCTCTTCATCCCCGTTGGTGGTGCTGCGGGTCATCCCGAGCAGGCATCGATGGTGACGTGGAGGCAGCATCCCGGCGAAGCCCGGTCACTGGTGGGTCGCGAGCGGGTGAGGATCCCGATCCCGCAGCAGGTTCCGATCCTGTCAGCAGGAGCGTCAGATAACGGCGGGTCGCTAGGCGTTTGGTTAATGAAGCCCAGGTCCGGCAACCACCACACCCGGGTTGCCGCGCCTGCTTCAGGAGTCCGCCATGACCCAGTCCCACCCGACCCGCCGCCAAGTGCTGCATGGCATGGGCGCCGTCCTCAGCCTGCCGTGGCTGGAATCGTTGACCCCGCGCGCGGTGCCAGGCGGCAAACCGGTCGCGCCGCCGGTCAGGCTGGCGTGGATCTACGTGCCCAACGGGGTCAATTCGTGGAAGTGGTTCCTCGACCAGGAGGGCACCAACGTGCCCTTGTCGCCGACCCTCGAACCGCTCGCTCCCGTACGCCAGCACGTGGTCATCACCAGCGGGCTGACCCTCGATCAGTCGCGGGGGCACGGCGACGGCGGCGGCGAACACAACCGCGCCACCGCCGGATTCCTGACCGGTACCCATCCGCTGAAGAACCACGGCCAGCAGCCGCGCTCGGGCATCTCCTGCGACCAGCTCGCCGCCCAGGTGATCGGTGACCGCACACGCCTGGCGACCCTGGAACTGGGCTGCGAACGTCCGCAGCCCCCTGGCATGTGCGACGCCGGATATTCCGGCGTGTACCGCAACAGCATCTCCTGGCGCACGCCGACCTCGCCGCTGCCCTGCGAGCTGAACCCGCGCACGGTCTTCAGCCGGCTCTTCGCCGATCGCACGCAGGGTGCGGCAGCCGGTCGGAGGGCGCGGGAGGTCACGCTGCGTCAGAGCGTGCTCGACCTCGTGCTGGGCGACGCCAAGCGGCTGCAACCGGCGCTGGCCGGCGAGGACCGCCACAAGCTCGACGAGTACTTCGCCTCGGTGCGCGCGGTCGAGGAACGCATCCAGCGGGCGGAACGTCTGCCCGCACCGCCGGCCCCCGATGGCACGCAGGCGCCGGTCGGCATTCCCGCCGACGTCGGCAGCTACATCCGCCTGATGATGGACCTGATGGTGCTGGCCTTCCAGAGCGACAGCACGCGTCTGATCACGCTGATGCTCGCCAACGAGGGTAGCGACCGCACCTTCCCCGAACTCGAACTCACCACCTCGCACCATTGGACCGGCCATCATGAGAAGAAGCCGGACAAGCTGGAAGTGATCCACCGCGTCGACCGCTGGTACGTCGGCCAATTCGCCTACCTGATCGACCGCCTGGCCAAGACCAAGGACGGTAACGGCACGCTCATCGACTCCTGCGGCCTGGTCTATGGCTGCGCGCTGCGCGACGGCAACCTGCACGATAATGGCGACCTCCCGATCCTGATCGGCGGTCGTGCCGGTGGCGCCATCGCACCTGGGCGCAGCGTGAAATGGCCGCTGGAAACGCCGATGGCGAACCTCCATGTCTCGCTGCTGCAGGCCGCTGGCGTGACCGCGGCGACAGTCGGCGACAGTACGGGACCGCTCGCGCGGCTCGCCGGCTGAGCCTGGCCGCTCGCTTCCCCGCTCCATCGCCTCGGTCCCACGGATCCGCCATGCATCACCTCTCCCGCCGCCAGATCCTCAGTGCCGCCGGCCTCAGCGCCGGCGGCTGGTTGCTGGGGCCGATCCTCAACCGCCTGCATGCCGAGGATCGCGGCAAGCCGCTACGCACGCCGCGCGTGGTCTTCGTGCTCCAGGGCAACGGCTGTCATCCCGAACAGGTCCACCCCGCCAGCGTGAAGTTCCTCAAGCGCAAGGAGCGCACCGAGGTCCAGGTCATCGCGCTGGCGGACCAGCGCCTGGCGCCGGCGCTGACCGCTCTGGAGCCGCAGAAGCGGCTGGTGACGGTACTCCAGGGTCTGTCCGGGCGCGTGACGCGCGGTGGGCATTCGACCAACCTCGGCGCGCTCGGGGCGTACCAGAGCGGCGAGGAACACATCCCGCGCTGCGCCGGGCCGACCATCGACTGGGTGTTGGGTCGGGCCAATCCTGGGGTGGTGCCGTGGATGGGCGTCGGCCTCACCGGCACTGGACGCAGCGTGCGCCACAACGTCTCGGCGCGCGCCGCCAACAAGCCGCTGCCGATCATCCACCGACCGGATCATGCCTTCGCCAGCTATTTCGGCGCCATCGCCGAGGGCACGGCGCGCCAGGAGTTCGAGCTCAAGGCCAACCTGCTCGACTACCTCGCCGGCGACGTCAAACGGGTGCGCGACCAGTTGGGCGGCATCGGCCGCGAGCGCCTGGATCCGTATCTCGATGCCTATGAACAGCTCGCGGACCGCCAGTCCAAGCTGATGGGGATGCGCGAGCGTCTCAAAGCGGTCGCGCCGAAGGTCGACAGCACCTTCACCTCACAGTCGGCCACCGACATCCTCGATGCGCAATTCAAGATCGCCACCGCCGCGCTCATCGGTGGTGTCACCAATGTCGCCACCATCGCCTCGTCGGTCGGCCAGGGCGAGTTCGATGTGCGTTTCACCGGCCTCGGCGTCGAGGTCACCAACCACGAGATCGGCCACGGCCACAAGACCGCAACCATGAGTAATCGCGAATTTTACGAGAAGATCCGCGCCTACCATTTCACCCTGATCGCACGCATGGTCGACCAACTCAGCAAGGTCAAGAACGGCGATGGTACGCTGATGGACGATACCGTGATCGTCTACCTCAGCGATGCGCCTGAGCAGCACCACTCCGAGGCGTATGAATGGCCGATGGTGCTGGTCGGCAACCTCGGCGGCAAGCTGCGTAGCGGACGTCTGATCAGCTATCCGGACTATCAGCGGAAAGGCCACCGCACCTGGAACGGGGTGTACAACAGCCTGCTGGCCGCAACCGGTTTGGCCGATGGCGGCTTCGGCGATGACGATCGCGAACTCGGCAATGATCCGGTGCAGCGAACGCCGCTGCCGGAATTGATGGCATGAGGCGGCTCGAACCACCCTTTGGAGTCCATGTGGCGACCTCCCATCACGAGTCACGCGGCGCCGGAGTTGCCGGCGTCGAGCGATCCTCTGCGATCAATCGCCACCAGCCGCGGAGAGAGCGCCTGCCGGGCGCGCTGGGCGCCGCGCTGTTGCTGGCCGCAATGGGCGGGCTCTGCGCCGCCGACGTCCACGTCCCGCCCAAGGACATCGCCGACTTGCTGGAGAAACATTGCCTGTCCTGTCATGGACCGACCAAGGCCAAGGGCGATGTGCGCCTGGACCAGCTGCCGCGCGTCGCCGACACCACCCTGGGTGTGGAGACCTGGATGATGGTGCGCCGCGCCCTGGTGACCGGCGACATGCCGCCCGCTGAGGCCAAGAGCCGGCCCGATGTCGGCCAGCGCGCCACCATGGTTCGCTGGGTCGACCAGCAGCTCGCCGCGCCCGACAGCGCGCTGTCCAGTGCAGCGGCGCGTAATGGCAGCGGCAACCTGATCCCTCACGAGCAGTTGTTCGGAACGGTGGCCTCGGCCGGCGGGGCCGGCGGCGAGGCGCGGCTGTGGCGCATCACGCCCAAGGCCCTGGAAGCGTTGATCCGGCGGGTGTGCGACCACTATGTGGAATTCCGCGACGGCAGCCCGTTCGAACTCGACGCACCCGGCAACGGCTTCCGGGATTTCGCCAACCGCTATGACATCGACCTGCCGACCGCCGACCGCGTCGCCGACTGGGCCCTGCTCGCCGTCCGTTTCCAGACCGAGGTCGAGCTCAAGCATGGCAAGCTGGTGCGCGTCGACGGCCGTAAGCTGGCGCCCGAACTGGCCGCGGTGTTGGCACCGGATGCCAAGCCGACGGAGGCGACGCACGGCGCCGCGCTCCGCTTCCAGTTCATCACCCTCTTGCGCCGTGAACCCGCTGCCGCCGAACTGCCGCCCCTGCTCGGGTTGATCACCAAGGTCGATCGGCAGCTCGGCCATCCCCACGGCCTGCGCGCGGCGCTGGCAGCGGTGGTGTTGTCGCCCGAAGCCTTGTTCCGCTATGAAGGAGTCGACGCCACACCGGCGGCCAATGGCACCGTCCGCCTGCGCGGACGGGAACTGGCCGACGCGCTGTCCTTCGCCCTCGGCGATGTCGCCGCGGATGACGGACTACGCAAGGCATTCAGCGGAGGAGGCGACCTGCGTCCACTCTTGGCGACCGAGGCGCGCAAACAGATCTTCGGGCGCGGCCGCGCGAAAGATAAGATGGTGCGCTTCTTCCTCGAGTTCTTCGAGATCGAGCAGGCGGTCAACGTCTTCAAGGACAAGAAGGACTTCAAATACCACTACCCCGAGGAGCTGGTCAAGGACACCACCGATCTGATCCGCCTGATCCTGGAGGAGGACCGGGACGTCATCCGCGAACTGCTGACCACCGAGCGCAGCTACGTCAACTACGGCAAGGAGAAGCCCCGTCGCGACAAGGAGAAGATCTGGATCAGCTACGGCCTGCCCGAGGATTGGACCTACACCAGGGAACAACCGCTCCGGCTGAACGATGGCCGGCACGCCGGCATCCTCACCCAGCCGGCATGGTTGGCGGCGTTCTCCGCCAACACCCACAACGATCCCATCCGCCGCGGCAGATGGATCCGCACGAAGCTGCTGGGCGGTGCGGTGCCAGCACTGCCGGTGAACGTCGACGCCAAGCTGCCCGACGATCCCGCGCTGACCCTGCGCCAGAAGCTGCACGTCACGAGCGCCAGCGAGTGCTGGAAGTGCCACAAGCAGATGAACGACCTGGGCCTGCCTTTCGAATCCTTCGACCATTTCGGGCGACCGCGCAGCGAGGAACTCGGCAAACCGGTGATCACCACCGGTGAGATCGCCGCCAGCGGCGAGGCCGGCCTCGATGCCGAGATCAAGGACCCGGTCGACTTGGCGAAGCGCCTGGGCGATTCCGTGCGCGTCCGCCAGATGGTCGTGCGCCATGCCTTCCGCTTCTTCCTGGGTCGCAACGAGACCGTCGCCGACGCCGCCTCGCTGCAAGCCGCCGATCAGGCCTACGTGGGATCGGGCGGCAGCTTCCGCGCCCTGGTGCTGGCGCTGATCACGTCGCCGGCGATGGATGAGCGGCTCGTTGCGAAGGCCGGTCCGACGTCGGCGCCGGCGTCCGTTAAAAAAAGCCGGTAGAGCGGCCATATCATCTCGGCAATGTGCATAGGCCGATGGTCGCCATCAGCGCCACCTCACCCGCCGGACGCCACCGACACGTAGCGCCGCACATAGAATTCATCGCGGATCGCCGCCTCGCGGGCGAGGATGCCGACCTCCGCCCGGATGCGGGCCATCTGCGGAAGCAGGCCGAGCCGGCGATAGATGCGTTCGAGGTTGGCGAGGTAGAAGTCCTGCAGCACCGCCGGGGTCTGCGGCGAACGGCTGAGCAGGACGGCGATCGATTGGCAGAAACGGGCCTCCTCGATGTGGCCGGTGGCGAAGTGATAGAGTCCTGCGTCATCGTAGAGTTCGCAGGCGCTGGCACGGTCGAGGAGGTCGGTGCGCGATGAGGCCATGGCTCGCTGAATGCACACCAGGGCGGCCTGGCGATCGCCGCCCTGGTACCGGCATTGCGCATCGAAGATCAGCGCCTTGGTCAGCGCACCGGGCGGGGTGCGGGTGCAGCCGCTCGACCCCAGCACGGCCATGACCAGGAGTGCGAGAACACCGCGATGGCGA
>JANPIY010000177.1:0-5174 GCA_031425255.1 Planctomycetota bacterium | reverse complement strand
TCTTAAATGATTATTCAATCGATTCATTGCTGTCCAATCAGACGATGCTCCAGATCATAGTCGCAGATTCCGTGCCTCTCACCGTGCGAATTTTTGTCGACTCGCTGGATTTGATAAGTGAGGGGTCTGATCGTGATGACGTATTAATCGATGTCGTTGACCTGAGCGGTACCTAAATCGCTTCCGCGTCCGCAAGGGTAGTGTCCGACAAGTTTCGTAAATTCGACCAGGGGCGTAGCCGGGCAATGATCGTCAGGGTTGGGCGAAAATTGTCGCGTCCGTTGAACTCAGTCTCGCTGATTCCTCCGTCTGAAAGAACTCACCCGAAACGATCCTCGGCTCACCGCATCCCAAGCCCCAGGACCGTCTTGCAGTAGGTCAGGCTGCGTTCGAGCTGGTCCTTCTGGAAATCCTGGTCGCTGGCGAAGGGGCCTTTGCCCGCTTCGAGCGGCTTACCCTTTTTGGCCAGCGTGAGGAAACGGGCGAAGTCGGCGGCCGTCCGTTGCGGCCACAGCTTCATGAATTCTGGATCGAGGTAGGTGATTTCGCGATTGAAGCCGCCGATGGTTTCGATGTGCACTGGAATGCCAGGGCACTGCTTCTCGAAGGCGTCGAAGAAGGCCTTCAGGTCGACCACGCCGTCGCCCATCGCCACCCACTGCACGGTCGCGCCCTTGGCGGATTCCCACACCATCGAGTCGCGCAGGCTGGTGGTGAGGATGTAGGGCGCGAGGTTGGCCAGGGTGGTGAGGGGGTCCTCCATGGTCCACACGCCGTTGCCGATATCGATGTTGGCGCCGACGTGGCCCTTGCCGGCAGCCTCGATCAGTTGGACCAGCTCGTCCGACTGCATGTCGCCGGCGTGATTCTCGATCGCGATCTTCACCCCGGCTTCCTCGGCCCGGCCCTTGAGCGCCCGGCACACCGCGGCGGTGTCGGCGATGCGTGCCTGGATGCCCCCTGGGGTCGCGCGGTCGTTGCCGGCGCCGAGGACGAAGCGCGCCACCGGTGAGCCCAGCGCCTTCGCCACGCGGATGCCGAGCGCGCCGTGTTCCTCGGCGGTGCCCCAGGTATTCTTGAACGACTTCGAACTCGGACAGATCGACCACGAACCCAGATGGAGCTGGAGGCCGAGGTCAGCGGCCTTTTTTCGCAGGTCGACCAGGTAGGCGTCATCGAGCTGCTCGAAGGCGTCGAGATCGGTGATGAACAGCGAGTCGGTCTTCAACTGCGCCGCGTAATCGATCAGCGCCGGCGCCTTCCACTTCATCGCCCGCACGGCGAAGTTGTCGAGGCCGAGCTTGATACCGCGCCTGCGTACCGGTGCGGCGGGCGCCACCGGCACCACCGCGTCCGCCGCCGGCAACGAAACGCTGCTGGCGATCAAGCCGACGGCGACGGCGGCGCTGAGGGTGAGGAAACCGCGGCGCGGCAGGGCGCTCACGGCAGGGGTCGGGTGCGGCAGCATGATAGGCTTGTCGCGGCGGCGGGTCATCTCGGCAAGCTCCAGCCCGGGGAACCGCCGGGGGCGGATGATCAGGCGGTCCGCCCTGGGTCATTGACCAGTAGCCACTGATGACTGGCCACTGATGACTGGCCACTCGCCGCAGGCAGTCACTTCGCGGGTTTGATGCCCTTGAGGTAGGCGGCGATGTCGGCGATGCCCTGGGCCGTCAGGCCCATGGTCTGCGGCGCCATCATCAGCGAGCGCGTCATCTTGGTCACCGAAGCGATGCGGCTGCGCGGCACGGTCTGCACCAGGCCACCCATACACTTGATGATCACCGGGTCGCCGCTGGAAAGCACCAGGCCGGTGATGATCAAGCCATCGGTGGTGGTGATCTCGCTGCCTTCGAAGCCGTGCGAGATGGTGGCCGAGGGCTCGCGGAGCGCCTGGATGATGGTCTCGGTGCTCTGTTGCCGGCCGAAGGCGGTGAGGTCGGGTCCGAAATCGATGCCGCTGGCGCCGATGCGATGGCAGGTCGAGCAGATCGCCGCGGCGACCTGACCGTTGAGGGCGTCGCCGGTGAGTTTGGCGATCTCGGCCACCGGCGGCAGCGCCGGCGCGTCTTTCGGCTCGGCCGGCATCGGCATCGCGACCAGTTTCACCTGCGCGGCGTCGTAGAGGCCGAGTGCTTTGAGGCCGCCGTCGATATCGTAGTTCTTCCAGTCGTTGCCCTTGCGGTTCATCAGCCACCACTTGGCGAGGTCCTGCAGCGGGAAGCCCTTGGCATGCGCCAGTTCGAGCATCGCTCCGGCGGCCTCGCGGCTCGGCACGAAGGCCAGCGCCGTGACCATCAGCTTGCGCTGGTCATTGCCGAGCGTCTCCGACAGCGCGCGTGCCTTCAAGCTGGTGACCGCCTCGGCGGGGTGTAGGCGCCAGGCGATGCCGGCGAAGGCGTCGCTCCAGCTCTCCGGCTTGCCGCCCATGCTGGTGGCGAGCGCGGCGTAGACCTGCGACTCCTTGCCCGTGCAGCCGAGGCCGAAGGCTTCGAGGTACGCGCGGTCCTTGCCGTCGTACTGTTTGCCGAGCGCGACCAGCAGGTCGACGCTCTGGCCCGCGGGCACATCGCGCAGGGTCAGCGCGACTTCCCGGCGTACCGCGGGCGAGGCGTCGCTCACCAGCTTCGCTGCCATCGTCAGCACCTGATGCTCAGCGCGGCGCAGCGCGCGATAGGCGACCAGGCGCTGGCCGGCATCGGGCGAGTCCAGCCACGGCGCGAGCGCAGCGATGCCGCTGTCGCCCATCTGCGCCAGCAGCCAAGCGGCGCGCGCCGCCAGGTAGGGGTTGGTGTCCTTCAGCAACGCCGCCACCGCGGGCACTGCGGCCGCGCCCTGCGCCTTGAGGCGGGTGAAGCCGAGGTTGCGCACGTTGGGCGAGGGATTCTTCAGCGCGGTGAGCTGGCCCGCGGTGGTGGTCAGATCGAACGTCGGGATCTGCGAGGTGAAGCCCTTGGGCGCGATGCGGTAGATCGAGCCGCTGATGCCGTTGTCGCGCGTGCCGTGGCCGCCGACCCCGGGATCGAACCAGTCGGCGACGTAGATCGCGCCGTCGGGTCCGACGCACACGTCGCTCGGGCGGAACATGGTCTTGAGCTCGCCGGTGGCCTTGCCGCCGAGGAAATCCGAACCCGCCCATTCTTTTTCCTTGTTGGAGGTCAGGAAATCGAAGCGCTCGAGCTTGAAACCAGCGCCATCGGGTCTGGGCAGGTAGCCGAACACCACGTTCTTGCCCGCCTCGCACGCCAGCAGCAGGCCGCGCCATTTCTCCGGCAGCGCGCCGTTCTCATAGAAGGCCACGCCGGTGGGCGAGCCGCCGCCATAGACGTCTCCTGGGGGCATGGTGCCTGGATCTTCCTGACGCCAGTGCGCGGTGGGCGTGTCCTGCCCAGGACGGCGGTCGGCGCCCCACGAACGTTTGCCATCGGCCGAGGAGAAGCCGGCGTTGCCGCCTTCCATGATCGGTCCGACGCGACAGGCGGGCGGGTCGTCGTTGTCGCTCTGATAGAGATCGCCAAAGGAATTGATGGTCTGCTCGTAGCTGTTGCGGTAGTTGTGGCCGATGATCACGGCGTTGGTGCCGTCCGGATTCATGCGCACCGTCGCGCCGCCGATCCACACCTTGCCATCGTCGCTCTTCAGGCCGGCGGCCTCCTGCGTCATGTAGTCGCTGCCGATGTGGAAGGTCTTGCCCGACTTGTCGGTGAACTGGGCGCCGCAGTTGCCGTGATTGAAGTACCACTGGCCGTCGGGTCCGGCGGTCAGGCTGTGCAGGCTGTGATCATGCTGGCGGCCAGAGAAGCCGGTGAGCAGCACTTCGCGCTTGTCGATCTTGGCATCGAACACGCCATCGCGGTTGATGTCGGTGTAGACCAGCAGGTCAGGCGGCTGCGCGACGATGATCTTGTCATCAAGCACGGCGACGCCGAGCGGCGAGGCCAGCTGCGCTTCCTGGACGAACACCGAGGTCTTGTCGGCGACGCCGTCGCGGTCGGTGTCTTCCAGCACGACGATGCGATCGCCGTCCTTCTGGCGGCCGCCCTTGCCGCGGTAATTCACGCCCTCCGCGACATACATGCGGCCCTGGGCGTCGAAGTCGATGTTAGTCGGATTGTGCAGCAGGGGCGAAGTCGCCCACAGCGTCACTTCGAGGTCGTCGGAGGCGGTGAAGATCTCCGGCGGCACCACGGTGATGCCGCTGTCGAGGGCGTTCTTCTGCGGCGCCTGGCTATAAACGCGGAAGCGCATCGAGGCGCCGCTCGGCTGGCCATCACGGGCGATGCCGCCGTCATCGATCGCCACCTTGGCGGTGAAGCGCACCACGCCTGCCGGCAGGTCGTAGGCGATGAGCGAGGCGGCATGGGTGCCGATCCCTTTGTCGTAAATCTTGCCGTCGACCCGCAGCGGGCCGTTGTCATTGGCCTTGCCCACCCGCGCCTCGCCATAGCCGGTGGCCGCCGTTTTCCAGGTCAGTGAGCTCAGATCCCGGCTCGAGCCGTCTGCCAACACCAGCTTCGGCTCGAGCCAGTCGGCCCAGTCGCAGCTGATGTCGCCCTCGTCGCTCACTGCCAGGTAGAGTTCCTTGGCATTGATCAGTGCGACGTCGATCTCGACCACGCGTGGCAGGGAGGTGCTGGTCAGCAGCGGGCTCTCGAACAGCGGCTTGATCACCGCAGTGGGCGCCGGTGTCTTGGCCGGCGTCTTGTTGGCCGGTGCAGCGGGTGCGGGTGCGGCGGCCTTGCCAGGGGTGGCGGGGAATTTCGCTTCGCGTTCGGTGGGTACCGGGGCGGCGGGGATGGCGGCGAACTCGCCGACCTTGGGCAGGGTCAGACGGGGCGGCGTGGCGCCCTTGGCGTCGAGGTTGGCGTTAAGCTCGTCTTCGCTCAGCGGCCTGGATTTCACGCCATCCTTGGGCACCTCGATCTTCGCCGTCCAGACGATGGCGTTGAGCGCCAGCGTGCGGAAGCCATCGATCGCCCAGTTGCGGTGGTAGTGGCCGCCGGTGAAGCCGACGCCGCGGCCGCCGTCGGCGCGCTCGATGCCCCACATCAGGGGCTGCGGTTGGCCGAGTCCGGCGACGCCGTGCTGGTTCCACAGGTTGATGTACTTCTTCACCCGCTCGCGGGTGGGCATCGCCGTGACCAGGTCGAGGACCTTGGCGCGGTCGGCCTGGA
>JANPIY010000176.1:0-9651 GCA_031425255.1 Planctomycetota bacterium | reverse complement strand
GGTCAAACGGCTACGGCCACCTCGGACGGTGAAGACCACGCCATACGCGTCCGAACGGACAACTCCAGTTACCTCCTTGCCTGAAGCACCCCCAGGGGGCGCCCGGAAACTCTGCGGTTAGACCAGTCATAGTCGGTTCATCGGCTCATCGCCGGTGCGCGAGCGGCCGTGAACGCTGGGCCAGGCGCTGGACGAATTCGCCGATGCGCTCCAGCACCGCCGCGCTGCCTTCGCCGCGGATGATGACGTGACGGGTGAAGGCCATCATCGCCAGCTCCTTCTCCTCCGCGCCGATGCGGTCGATGACCTCCTGGCCGCTGGGGGCGCGGATCACCGGGTCGTGGTCGCCCTGGATGACCAGCGTCGGGACGGTGACCTTGCTCAAGGTACCACGGCAGCGGTGGATCATGCGTTCGAGCTGGTAGACGCCGGAGAGGTAGTTCACCGGATAATTGCTTTCGAGATTCTCCGGGCGGTTGTCGAGGCGTTCGTATTTCGCCGCGCCCAGGTGCAGGGCGTCCATCACCTGGTTCCAGGCCATCACCAGCGGCACCACCTTGGCCTTGGCCGATTCGACCAGTTGCAGGGCGGGATTGATGGTGAAGCAACCGAGTACGTCCGGGAACATCGCCGCGGCCTCCAGCGCGAGCAGGCCGCCAGCGGAGAAGCCGCCGACGATGACCCGTTGACAGGTGGCCTTGAGCACGGTCACCGCGCGCAGGTAGCAGCGCAGCCAGTCCTCGGCGGTGGCGTTCATCAGTTGTTCCGGCGCCGTGCCGTGACCGGTCAGGCGCGGCACGTGGACGGTGTGGCCGAGGCGGTGGAGGTGCACCGCCAGGGCGCGGACCTCGACCGGCGCGGCGAGGTAGCCATGACAGAGCACGATGCCGATGCGGTCATCAGCACGGTGCAGGACGAAGGGGCTGCCGATGCTCTCGTCCTTAAGGTAAGGCGAGGCCGCCACCGCGCGCCGTTCATTGATGAACTCCTCACGCTCCTCACGCTGTAGCAACGCCGCGATCTCGCGCCGCCGGACCGTCCGCGGCATGGTCATGGCATTGCCGATCAGGCGCATCGCCTTGCGCATCGGTTCCAATTCGTTGGCGATCACCGCGATGGTGTTCTTCAGGCGGATGTCGTGGAAGGAATGCTGGTGTTCGAGCGCTTGGCGGTCGATGTGGTACTGGCCGCCCGCGACCTTGACGATGCCTTCTGCTTCGGCCAGGCCCTGCACGCTGGTCGCCGGCTGGTACGGCAGCCCGCACACCAGATCGATGAGATCGCGGCTGATGCTGGGATGGCTGCGGCGTTTGCCGCCGGCCTGGATCTGACGGGCGGCGAGGTAGATCGACTGGTTGAAATCGTCGACCTCGACGGTGTCGCCGGGCAGGGCCTTGAGGCCGGCGCAGAAGAGATGGTCGAAGTTGATGGTCAGCCGGGTGTAGACCTCATGCATCATGCGCCGGGTCACGCGGTTCTTGAGCGCGCCCATGATCTTGTTGGCGCGGCGCAGCTGGTCGACGAACGGCAGCGGCTGGCTCAGCGTCGGCATCAGCAGGCGCAGGTAGTGGTCCATGCGCAGCGGCTTGCCGAAATAGACGCTGATGTCGGTCTCGCTGAAGAGCAGGCTGCCTTCCATCAGCAGCTCCTCCTCCAGCACGCTGGGCAGCTGGCGGAACATCCAGCGTGCCAGGCGCGCGACCATGTTGCGCCCAGGACGGATCGGGTAGTAGGAGATGTTGACCGGGATGATCTGGAGGTCCGGCACCTCGACATCGGCAGGGCCCGCGAGGTGGTAGCGGTTCTGGTAGCGATTGACCAGTTCGCCGTCGCCCTTGGCGATGGCCTGGCGGTAGAGCTGTTTGTAGATCATCGCCTTGAGCGCCATGATCGCCGCGCCCGTATGCGGCATGCCGACGCGGTCGGGCGCATCGAGCGCGTACTGGCCCTTCGACCAGATCTTCTTGTTCTTCACCATCGCACCTTCGGGATAGATCAGCCAGTCGTTGCGACCGGTCATCAGGTCCTCGATCATGGTGTGCTTGACCACCGGATCGCCGGTGGGACGTGCGCCCATCGTCATCAGGAAGTCGCCGAAACGGCCGCGGAACAGCTTATGGAAGGCCAGCGAGTGGACGTGACGGCCCAGGTGCCCGTCGATGATGTAGGGCAGGATGAAGGTCTCGAAGCGGGTGAAGTGGTTGGCCACGAACAGCACGGGACCTGGCGCGATGTTCTGCACGCCTTCGACCCGGATGGTGCTGCGCATGAGCGCTTCCATCAGCCGCAGCGTCACGCCGGTGGCCTTGCGCGCCATGCGGTTGTACCGCGTGGTCGGGGCGGGCTTGCCGCCCAGGGTCTGGTGCAGGTCGGTGCCGAACCCCACCCCGCCGCCGTCGGGCAGCGGGGGATCGGGGTACGAGGTGAAGGTGGTCAGTCTTTCCGACCGATCCATTGGACACCGCCTTCCAGCCAGCGCATATCGCCGGACAAGACCGCCTTGCCGACCTGGTTCATCATCGCGTCGTCATTGCTCGCCAGGCATCTGAAATGCCCCTCGATGCGTCTGGTGGCGTCGCGGCAGAAGAGATCCGCCAGCGCTTCCGCGCTCTGGTCCGCGCCACGTTTGACCAGCGCATGGGCATAACTGCAGGTCGCCGCCATGGCGAACAGCTCGGTGCCGATATCCATCAGCCGCCCGAGCAGGATCTGCTTCCGCTCGAGCTTGTCGCGGTAGAGGCCCATGAAGTGGAAGATCGTGCGCGCCAGGCGGTGCGAGCAGGCATGGACGTACTGGTAGTGGCCGGCCAGGGAGCCCATCTCGTTGTGCGCCTGCCACATGCTGGAGTTGACCCACTGCTTGAGGTACCAGCCGCTGTAGAACGAGGCGAGCTTCATGCCGGCCTTCATCTTGACGCCCATCGGCGTGTGGCCCTTGAGGATGTCGGCCGCCAGGTTGAGGTGCGGATCCATCGCCTCGCGCGCGAGGAACAGCTTCATGATCTCGGAGGTGCCCTCGATGATGAGGTTGATGCGCATGTCGCGCATCATGCGTTCGACCGGGAAGGGTTCCTCGCCGCGCGCCTTCAGCGACGAGGCTTTTTCATAGCCGCGGCCGCCGCGCATCTGCATGGTCATGTCGACGATCTTCCAGCCCATCTCCGAGCAGAAGAGCTTGGCCATCGCCGCTTCGATGCGGATGTCCTGATCGGGTTTGTTGGCCCAGTGGCTGGTCAGCCAGGTGATCGCCTCCATCGCCAGGGTGGTGCTGGCGATGAAGGCCAGCTTGTGGCGGCCCTGTTCGTGCGCGCCGATCGGCAGGCCCCACTGCACGCGTTCCGCACCCCAGCGGCGGCAGAACGACAGGCATTGCTTGGCCACGCCGGTGCAGGCCGCGGGTAGCGTCAGACGACCGGTGTTGAGCGTAGTCAGCGCCAGCTTGAGGCCCTTGCCCTCGCCCCACAGCACGTTCTCCACCGGCACTTTCACGTCGTGGAAACGCATCAGGCCGTTCTGGATGGCGCGGATGCCCATGAAGTCGCAGCGGTGGGCGACTTCGATGCCTGGGGAGGTGCCTTCGACGATGAGCGCGGTGATCTGCGTGCGTTCGCGCCCACCCACGATTTTCGGCGCGGTCTTGGCCATCACCACCAGCAGGTCGGCGATCGGGCCGTTGGTGCACCACAGCTTCTCGCCGTTGATCAGGTAGTGTTTGCCGTCCGGCGTCAGCGTCGCGGTGGTGGTCATCTTCGAGGGATCGGAACCGACGCTGGGTTCGGTCAGGGCGAAGGCCGAGATGCTGTGTTTGCTGAAGCGCGGGAAGAACATCTTCTTCTGCGCCTCGGTCCCGAACAGCTTCAGCGGCTGGGGCACGCCGATCGACTGGTGGGCCGAGATCAGCACCGCGGTGGACGCGCAGTACGAGGAGATGCGCATCATGACGCGGTTGTAGTTGACCTGTGTCAGACCCAGGCCGCCGTATTCCTTCGGCACCTTCATGGCGAAGACACCCATCTTGAACAGTTCGTCGATGATCTCGGCGGGGATGGTGCGGCTGGCGTCGACCTCCTCGGCGTCGAGGTTCTTTTCCAGGTAGTTGCCGACCTGCTCGCACAGCTCATCGCCGATGCGGGCGTCCTCCGGCGTCTGCTGCGGAAACTCCGCCAGCATGGCCGGATCGAAGGTTCCCATGAAGAGTTGTTGGGCGAACCCAGGCAAGGTCGGCTTGGCTTCGCGTGCGCCCTCGGCGACCTCCATCGCTGACCGCTTGTCGGCGGACATCTTGGAGGTGTCGAGGATCATCTCGTCCTCGCCAGGGCTGGTGGGAACCGGATTAGTGGGTTTCAGGTCGCTGGCCATGGCAAGTCTCCTCGTGTCAGGCGATGTCGGCAGTGAGCGAGAGGGGATGGGAGATCGGATATGGCCGCAGAGACGCGGAGGCGCAGAGGAGAAGAACCCTCTCAGGTGTCGGTGCTCTGCGCCTCTGCGTCTCTGCGGCCATATCGGTCTCGGGTCGTTTCTCTCAGGTGGGGAACGGGCGGTTGTCGCGGGCGAGGTCGTCGATCAGCGCGCAGGGCGTGAAACGCGGACCGCAGCGGTCGCTCAGCGCTTTCAGGCGGTCGGCGACGGTACGGCTGCCGAGCTGGTTGCCGTAGTGCAGCAGGCCACCGCGTTGCGGCGGGAAGCCGGTGCCCATGACCATCGCCAGGTCGAGCGAGCTGGCCTTGTCGACAACCTTCTCCTCCAGGCAGCGCGCCGCCTCGTTGACCATGATCAGCAGGCAGCGGTCGCGGATCTCATCCGCAGCGACCACGCGGGTGGTCGGGTGGCGCGCGCGGAGCGCCGCCAACAGGTCGAGGTTGGGGGCGGTCTTGCCGCTCTTGGCGTCATGCAGGAAGAACCCTTTGCCACCCTTGGTGCCGAGCAGGTGGAGGTCTTCGTAGGCCATGCGCAGGGTGTCGGCGACCTGCATGCGCTCGCCATAACGATCGGCGAGGATCTTCGCGACCTTGTAGCCGACATCGAGCCCGACCTCGTCGCTGAGCGTGAACGGCCCCATCGGCATGCCGAAGTCGTAGATGGTGCGGTCGATCTGCTCGCTGCCGGCAACGTCCTCCAGGCAGCGCGCCGCTTCGTTGAGGTAGGGCAGCAGGATGCGGTTGACCAGGAAACCCGGGCAGTCCTTGACCACCACCGCGGTCTTGCCGATGCGCCGCACCAGTTCGCAGACCGCGGCGATGGTCTGCGCACTGGTCGCCGGCCCTGGGATGACCTCGACCAACGGCATGCGGTTGACCGGATTGAAGAAGTGCATGCCGGCGAAACGCTCGGGATGCTTCAGTGCCAACGCCATGTCGCCGACCGAGAGCGACGAGGTGTTGCTGACCAGGATGGCCTCGTCGCGCAGGTGGTGTTCGGCCTCGGCGAGCACCTTGCGTTTGACGTTGAGGTCCTCGACCACCGCCTCGACCACCAGGTCGACGCCCTGGAAGCCGAGGTAGTCGAGCGTGCCGCTGATGCGGTGCAGCAGCAGATTCGCCTGCCCTGGGGTCATCTTCTTCCGCTTGGTCAACTGGCGATTGTAGTCGTTGGCGGTGTGCAGGCCCTTGGTGATGGCGTCCCAGGTGAGGTCCTTGAGGCGCACCGGCAGGTCCTTGCTGGCGAAGGCCCAGGCGATGCCGCCACCCATCACGCCGGCCCCCAGCACCGCGGTGGAGCGGATCATCTGGCCGCCGCTGCCGCCCTCCTTGCGCAGGGCCTCGCTGGCGAAGAAGCAATCGATGAGATGTTTGCTCTCCGCCGTGAAGGCGAGGTCGCTGAAGCGGTGGGCCTCCTCTTCCAGACCGCGGGCCAGGGGCATGCGGCAGGTGTCGCGCACCACCGCCAAAGCCGCCAGCGGCGCGGGCATCATCCCGCGGGTCTTGACCATCAGGGCCTTGCGCGCCGCGCGGAAGAGTGCGAGCCGTCCCGCCGGGTTGCCTTCGAGCGCCCAGCGCATCAGGCCTCCATGGGGCCGGCGGTCACGCACCGTCGCGGCGCCCGCAGGGGTGAGAACCTGCTGGACGAAGCGGCCGACCTCGGCGGTAAGGAACGGGCGCGGGACGCAGGCGTCGGCCAGCCCGAGCTTGAAGGCTTTGCGCGCGTTCACCGGCGCACCGCTGAGGATGAGCTCGAGCGCTGGCGCGATGCCGATCAGGCGCGGCAGGCGTTGGGTGCCGCCCCAGCCTGGGATGATGCCGAGGGTGACCTCCGGCAGCCCGAGTTTGGTCTTCTCCTCGTCGGCGACGATGCGCCAAGTGCAGGCGAGGACAAACTCCATGCCGCCACCGAGGCAGGGTCCGTCGATCACCGCGATGGTCGGGACCGTGAGGTCGGCCACGCGCTGGAACAGCCGCTGGCCGGCCTCGGCCTTGGCCTGCGCGTCGACGCGGTTGCTGATCGCCTGCAGTTCCTTGATGTCGGCGCCGGCGATGAACATGCCGGGTTTGCCGCTGAGGAAGACCACCGCCTTCAGATCGCTGCGGGCATGCAGCCCGTCGAGCACCTGGTCGAGTTCGCCCATCACCAGCGCACTGAACTTGTTGACCTTTTCTCCCGGCAAGTCGAAGACCACCTGGGCGATGCCGTCGAGGACGGTGGTGGTGAAGGCGTTCACGCGACCTCCAGGGCGAGGGCGGCGCCTTGGCCGCCGCCGATGCACAAGGTGGCCAGTCCGCGGGTGAGGCCGCGGCGCTTAAGTTCCTTCAAGGTGGTCAGGACCAGACGGGCGCCGGTGGCGCCGACCGGATGACCGAGGGCGATGGCGCCGCCGTTGACGTTCAGCCGTTCGCGATCGATCACACCCAGCGCAGTGTCGCGCTTGAGATGAGCCTTGGCGAAGTCGGCGGAGGCGAAGGCGCGTTCGCAGGCGATGGCCTGTGCGGCGAAGGCCTCGTTGAGCTCGATCAGGTCGAAATCGCTCAGGGCGAAGCCGCTCTTGGCGAAAAGCTTGGCGCAGGCGTAGACCGGGCCAAGACCCATCCGGCGGCCATCGAGCGCGGCGTAGGCATAGTCGCGCAGGTAGCCGATCGGCGCCAGGCCGAGCCCCTTGGCCTTGGATTCGCGCATCACCAACAACGCCGCGGCGCCATCGGTGAGGGGGCAGGCGTTGCCCACCGTCACCGTGCCGGCGACCTTGTCGAAGTAGGGTCTCAGTTTTCCCAGCGCGGCGAGGTCCTGGCCCGCACGCGGGCCGTCATCCTTGGACAGGACCTGCTCGTACCTGGGGGCCAGCGGCACCGGCATCAGCTCCTCGCTCAGCCGCTGCTCGGCGGCGACCGCGCGCTGGTGGCTCAGCAGGGCGAACTCGTCCTGCTGCTGGCGGGTGACGGCGAACTCGCGCGCCAGGAGCTCGGCGGTCTGGCCCATGTTGAGGCCGCACACCGGATCGGTCAGGCCGACCTGGATGCCGATGATGGGCGTCAGATGTGATGGGCGGAAACGGGACCACGCACCCAGGCGCTGCCACATGGTCTTGGCCTTCATCACCTGAGCGAAGAGCGCGGTCATCTGCTTGCCGTAGATCAACGGGATGTTGGACATCGATTCGGTGCCGACGCAGAGGATGTGCTCGGCCTCATCGGAGAAGATGCGGTTGGCGGCGGTGGTGATGGCCTCCATGCCGCTGGCGCAGTTGCGGTGCACGCTGCTGGCGATCAGGGAATCCGGCAGGCCGGCCTTGAGCGCGATGACGCGCGCGACGTTGGCGGCCTCGATCGGTTGGGCGACATTGCCGGCGATCAGTTCATCGAGCGAGGCGGCGGGAAAACCGGTCCGGGCCATGAGCTCGCGGGTCACCGCGGCGCCGAGGTCGTCCGCCGTCATTCCCGACAGCGCGCCTCCGGCACGGCTGAACGGGGTGCGGACCCCGTCAATGATGGCCAGTCGTTCCTTCATGGCATCCTCCTCATCTGATCGCCGATCATCCGGCGACGGGTACAGCGGCCTCCTGGTACATCGACGCGATCAGGTCGTGATACATGGCGGTCACGACATGGCGTCGGATCTTCATCGTCGGGGTCAGCTCCTCGCCCACCGTCAGCGGTTTGAGCACGAAGCGGTAAGCGCGGATCTGTTCCCAGCGGTCGAGGTGGGTGTTGACCTCCACCAGCAGCCGGCGCATCTCCTCCTGCACGGCGGCGCTGGCGAGGAACGCCAAGTCGTCCAGCGCGGTGAGCTTCATCCGCTCCTTGGCGCGGCTGAGGGCATCGGCCTCGGTGAACAGCAACGCGGTGGCGAACGGATGGCCATCGGCGACCACCATCGCCTGATCGATCAGCGGGCAGCCGCAGAGCGCGTGCTCGATCGGGACGGGACAGACATACTTGCCATTGGAGGTCTTGAGCAGCTCCTTCACCCGGCCGGTGATGGTCAGATAACCATCGCCGTCGAAGCGCCCCAGGTCGCCGGTGTGCAGCCAGCCCTCGGCGTCGATGGTCGCCGCGGTGGTGACCGGATCCTGGTGATAGCCGCGCATGAGGTTGGGGCCTTTGGCGAGGATCTCGCCATCGTTGGCGATGCGCACCGCCACCCCAGGGAAGGCCCGGCCGACAGTGCCGAGCTTGTTGTCGCCGACGCGGTTGAGGGTGATCACCGGCGAGGCCTCGGTCATGCCGTAGCCGCAGTACACCGGCACGCCGACGTTGGTCAGGAAACGTCCGAGGTCGGGCGCCAGCGCCGCGCCGCCGACGATCAAGGCCTTCAACCGTCCACCCATGGCTTCGCGCAGGCGCTGGTAGATCAGGGTGTCGGCGACATCCATGATCCAGGGCCTGCTCTGCGTGGGATCGTCCTTGAGCGCGTGTTCCAGGGCCCAGCGTCCGAGCTGGCGTTTCGGCCAGGCGGACTCGTCGAAACGTTTGACGATGCGCGCATAGAGCTTCTCGATCAGACGCGGCACCATCGCCATGATGGTCGGACGGACCTCCTTGAGCATCACGCCGGTGTTCTTGACGTCGTCGCCGAAGGCGATCGGGATGCCTTGCGCCAGGTAGGTGTAGACCACCACCCGCTCGAACACGTGCGCCAGCGGCAGGACGCTGAGGGCACGGTCCTTGGACGGGTCGAGCGGGAAACACTCGCGCGCACCGGCGATCTGCGACATCAGGTTGCGATGCGTCAGGACCACACCCTTGGGTTGGCCGGTGCTGCCGCTGGTATGGATGATGGTGGCGACGCTGTCAGGAGTGAGGTGGTCGCGCCGGCGGGCGAAGAGGCCGGGGTCCTGCTCGGAGACCTCGTCGCCGAGTTCAAGCAGGCGACCCCAGGCGATGGCCTCCTTGGGCAACTGCAGGACCTCCTTCACCACGATGCCCCGCCAGTGGCCGACGTGCGGCTCCACTTGGCGCCACTGCTCGACGCCGATCACGATCAGCCACTGCATGTCGGTGTGGTCGGACTCGTAGAGCAGGTGCTCGAGCGACAGGTTGGGGAAGAGCGGCACCGAGATGGCGCCGATCGCCATGATGGCGAGGTCGGCGATCAGCCAGGTCGGCGAGGACGGCGCCAGCAGGCCGACGCAGTCGCCCGCCTTGACCCCGAGCCGCACCAGACCCAAGGCACAGCGGCGGACCTCGCGGGCGACCTCCTCGGTCGCCAGCCGCCGCCAGTAGC
>JANPIY010000175.1:0-2448 GCA_031425255.1 Planctomycetota bacterium | reverse complement strand
CGGTGTCGTTGTTATCCTGGTGGAGGTCTTTCAAGTCTGTGGTGAATATCTCGTGGTCGGCTGTCGTTGCTCGATCAGCCCTCATGCGGGACGTACGGCGCCCGGTCGTCAGCGGCCTGAGGCGCGCTCGGTGACGTCCTGCGGGCGGTGAGCAGAAGCACCGCCGGCAACGACAGCAGCACCAGCACGGTCGAGGAGCACAGTCCGCCCATCACCGCGATGGCGAGGGGGGCGCGCAGTTCGACCGCTTCGCCCGCGCTGATGCTCAGTGGCCAACCCCAATGCACCGACCAGCCGATGGCCATCGGCATCAGGCCCAGCACCGAGGTCGCGGTGGTCATCAGGATCGGGCGTAGGCGCTCGCGCCCGGCCTTGGCGATCGCCTCGCGCGCCGACAGGCCCTGGTCGCGGCGGAGGTTGACGGTGGTGACCAATACGATGGCGTTGGCCACCGCTACGCCGACCAGCATCACCAGGCCGATGCCGCTCATGGCGTCGAGGCCGTGACCGAACAGCCACAGCGCCGGGAAGGCGCCGGCCGCCGCCATCGGCACCGCCAGGATCACCAGCAGCGGCTGCGACAAGCTCTCGAACTGCACCGCCATCACCACCAGGACCAGGAACACCGACAAGGCCAGCATGCCGGCCATCGCGCTCAAACCTTCGCCGGTGACCATCTCGACGTCGCTGCCGACCAGGTCGTAGGTCGCTGGCAGCGGTGAAACCCGTTCGATCTCGGCCAACACCTGCGCCGGCGTGGTGCCCGCCGGCACCGAGGCCGCGGTCAGGGTCGCCACGCGGCTGCCGTTGTGACGGATGATCAGCCCATCGCCGGGTTGGCGGGTGATGGTGGCGATCGCCGACAACAGCACCGGCTTCTGCGGCGTGCCGACGTTGAGCTGTTCCAGCGCCGCCGGCTCGGCGTCGCGCAGCGGACCACGGATGCGGATCGGCAGCGTCCGGGTCGAGACCTGGTTGAGGTTGAAGCGGGGTACGAACCCAGGCACCTCGCGCAGTTCCGCAGCACCGGCGAGGGCGGCCTGGACCTGGTCGAGGGTCAGACCCGCCTCCAGCAGCTTGCCGGTATCGGGGATCACCAGCACCTCGTCTGAGGACGAGGTCGCCGAGGTGGTGACGCCGCGGCATGAGGCCACGCGCAGCCGCGCGGCATAGTCGAGGGCGAGCGCGCGCAGCGCTTCCGGATCCGGCCCGCGGATGGCGACCTCCATCACGTTGCGGCTGCCCATGCCGAGATCGACCAGCGGCGGCACCGTCGCGCTGGCGCTGACCGCGCCACGCGCCATGGCCTGCTGTTCGAGGCCGGCCAGGAACGCGCGTTCAGCGGCCAGGCTCGCCGCCCGCTGGCCGATGGTGAGCACGACCTGCAGTTCATGATCCTGGCGTTTGGTCAGCCCAGGGGCGTAGCGGCTGTCCTCGCCGCTGACCGCGACGGCCTTGAGCGCGGGATGGCGCTGACGCAGGAAGGTGATGAAGCCGCCGGCCCAGTCGGCGGTCTCCTGGACGCTGCGGCCGCGCGGCAATTCGACCTCGAGGGTGAAGCGCGACGACAGGCTCGGCGGCATCAGCCGGGTCGGCAGCAACGGGACGAAGGCCAGGCCGAGCAGCAGGGCGACGGCGAAGCCCAGCAGCCCGAGGCTGGGGCGCGCCAGCACGCCATCCAGGAGCACGCCGTAGAGCCGCTCGCTGCCGCTGAGCACTGCGCGGCACGCGCGATCGATGAAGCGGATGGGCAGACCGAGCACGACGCCGGCGACGCGTCCGAGCAGGCGCAGCGCCAGCGCCAGCACGCGCAGGACGGCCAGCACCAGCCACCACGGCGCGATGACGATTCGAGCCAGCAGAGGGCGGCGCCGACCGGTGGCGTCGGTCATCGGCCACCACCACGAGACGGCGCCGGCGCTGCCCGACCAGCGGGGCAGGGCGAGCAGGGTCGGCACCAGGCCCAGTCCGACCGCCAGGCTGACGAGGTGGCTGGCGCTGACCGAGAAGGCCTGGTCGTAGAACAGGTTGCCGAGCACGCCTGGGAGGAAAGCCAGCGGCACGAACACCGCGATCGAGGTCAGGCACGACGCGATCAGCGCGCCCGCGACCTCGCTGACGCCCACCGCCACCGCGTTGGGATGATACTCCGCCGCCACGTTCTGGGTCGGGTCGTGACCGGCCACCCGATCGGCCGACTCCAATACCACGATGGCGGTGTCGACCAGCATGCCGACCCCGAGGGCCAGCCCACCCAGGCTCATCAGGTTGAGCCCGACGCCGGCCATCGACATCAGCAGGAAGGTGCCGACCACGGAGAGCGGGATCGCCAGGCAGACGATGAGCGACGGCCGCAGCGCCCGCAAGAAGACCAGCAGCACCAGCCACGCCAGCACCGCGCCCTCGATGGTTGCCGACTTGACCTCGCTGATGGCCTTGCGCACCGCT
>JANPIY010000174.1:0-2149 GCA_031425255.1 Planctomycetota bacterium | reverse complement strand
CTGCCGCAGCGCATGGTGGTCGCGGCCGATGGCAACGGCGCCACGGTGATCGCCGGCCAGGCGCGAGGCTGGCGGGGCGGAAGGCCCTGCTTGCCACTGATGCTGATGGCCGAGACCAGGACCTCGACGGTCGGGGTGGTCGTGGACGATCTCGACCGCGCGTCGGTGGGGCGCGAGCACGGCAGCGTCGCGGAATGGCTACTGAGCATGCTCGATCCGCATCAGGCGAGGAACTATTGGTGTCCATATCTGCAGGTGGGCGCAGACCTGAGCACGGTGTCATGGCTGGTCACAGTCAATGACGTCAGCGGGCTGCCCGGGGCGCTGCTCGACCGCGTCGTCGTCGTGGAGGTCGAGCCCCCACCAGCAGCGATGCTGCCCACCATCGCCCAGGGCATGGTCGCCGACCTGCTGGCGGAACTCGGCTGGACGGGGCGGGCGGATGCGCCGGCGCTGGCGCCCGAGGTCACGGCGCAGCTCGCCACGGCGGCGGCCGCGGCAGGCGACGGTGCAGGGAGTTTGCGTCACCTGCGCCGGGCGCTCCGGGCGGCGCTGGGCGCCGGGGCGCTCGGCGAGGATCCGCTGGCCGTCGGGCTAGCGGCGCTGGAACAGGCGGGTCAGCGCGACGACAGGCCGTACCGCACCGTGACGCGGATCGGCTACGGGCGGTAGCAGCGTTGCTGCAGCCGGTGGGCAGGGGTCTGAGAATCAGACCCCTACCCACCGGACGCTGATGATCAACGAGATCGGTGTCCTGTCGATCGGACGCGAGCAGGCGAAACTGTCCTTCAAAGTGGTGACCGGGCGCCACGCGCGCGGCGCGATGATCCTCATCGCGAACCTGCCCTTGGCAGCAGGAATCAGGCCATCGCGGGCGATACCGGTCTGACGGCGGCAATGCTCCATCGCCTGCTGCACCATGCGTCCGTCGTCAAGGTTGGCGGCGTGACCTACCGCCTGAAGGACAGGCGCCGAGCAAGCGTGATGGCAAAAGAGAAGGCCACCGAGCGGCGTCGCCTGGGGTGGGGCTCGTCCGACTCCGGGCATCATTCGGGTCAAATGCTAACCGGCGCTTAGGCACCACGTCGGCCGGACTCAAGTCAGCGTTGCCACTGGTGTCCGGTCAGAGCCAGCAGCGTGTTCCATACGCTCGTCTCTGCAGCGACAGCTACATCATCGTCCAAAGGCATACCTCGGCGGGATGCCGCCACTGACGCCCGTGGCGACGAGGGTGGTCAAGACGCGATTCGGTGGGCATTTCAATGAACGCCGCGAAGCTGCCGATGCTCATAAGTTCACTTTCTGACCCATGGGCAGTTCGATGGAGGAGGCTAAAATACAGTCAAGGGGCGATGCGCTCCGGTTCGTCTGCTTCGCGCCCATCCCAGACGCTAAAGTGCGTCAACCTGCTTCCCGGAAAGCGGACACCCCAATCCATAGCCCTGCTAGAATCGGGGTTTGAGCGCGCGACGTTTTGCCCGCTCCAGTCTTCCTTCCGGGAATACAGAGCATTAATTGGGCGACAAGCTGCCGGGCGGAGAAGCGCTGAGATCTGAAAACAACGTCACCAACATTGCGTTTCGCACCCGAATAAGAGTTGCTTCGAAAGTCTCGTTCGGGGTTGCCGCACCTAGGAAGGGCAGGGCTTTTTCAAACTGCTGACGGGCCGCAACGCGGGACACGGATCGACCGACCTCCACGCGCGCCGCCAGCGCCTCCGCAGAATCGCATCCTTCTCGAAGAATGCTGCCCAAGATGGCTAGTGTAAGGGGGATTGAAGGTTCTTTCTCCGGAGCACTCGTCATCAGTCGCGCCAAGAGAAGCCGGGCTGGAAGCCCCCCTATGAACGCCAAGTCGGGTGCCACTCGCATCACGAAGTGGCGGGCAGTTGGGCAAAAGCCCAGGCCTGTTGGTTTTCCAACGGCAATCGCCTCGATCTTGCAAAGCGGAGCCCCTGACATCCAGACCGGCACGATCTGCTCAATGAGGTCGAGGGCCATCAAGGCGCGAGCCTCGTCCGACGACAACTTCTTGTAGGTTTCGCCGAACAGCCCCTCAAGGCTTTCCGGGCGAACAAGGTCCATTAACCGCAAAGGCGCCTCTCGTACCCAAGCCAGCAGGGCCGCGAAAACATCGCTCGCGCCTCCCG
>JANPIY010000173.1:0-1606 GCA_031425255.1 Planctomycetota bacterium | reverse complement strand
CGGCGCCCGGACCCTTGGCCCAGAACACCACGCCGCCGATGGAGAACCGCTCGGTGGTATAGCCGCGCGCGGCCTCCTGCGGCGTCGGGTGGATGCTGCCATGGAACTGCGCCGCCACCGCCCGGATGTCGAGCACCTCGGGATGGGTGATGTAGCCGACGTGGTTGAGCACCAGCACCATGCCGTGGCCCTTTGGCAGCTGCGAACTGGTCAGGCGGGGATCGTCCGGGCGCAGACCGTATTGCGCCACGCGGGCATCGAAGGTCTCGCGGTCGTAGGCGCGCGAGTGGCGGATGAAGAGCGTCTCGACCACGTGCGGGCGGTGGGTGACCTCATAGCGGAAGGGCTGCTTGCCGTTGCCGAAGATCTCCGCCTGTCGGGTGTAGCCCTGCATGGATCGTTTGAGCATGGCGTCGGCGAACTGGATGTTCGCCTCGGTACGTTCACCGGGCTTGGCGGCATGGACCAGCGCCGCGGCCAGGAAACGCGCGAACGGATCGTCGCTGTAGCGATTGCTGCCCGCCGCGTCAGCGGTCTCCTGCAATTGATTGATGGTCATGCGCCGGGCGAAGCTGATGGCGCGATCGATGTTGTCGGCGGCGGAGACGTTCTCGCTGGCGTTGAGCACGAAGGGGGCCGGCACGTTGGCGGCGGTCGGCTTCGCCAGCGCCGGTGTGAAGGCGAGCTGGCTCGGCACGTAGGTGCCTTCGCGTCGTTCGGCCTGGAGCAGGCGGTTGAGCGCCCGGTAATAGTCGACCTGGGTGTGTTCGAAGGCGTTGCCGGCGTACTCACGCAAAGTGTCGTTGGCGACGTAGGTGGCGCTCTCGGTGGCAAGCCCACGGCTGCGACGAACGTCGACCAGGTCGCCCGCGGCATCGAGATGACGGTTGCTGATCAGCAGATCGCCCGCGAGGTGGTCGACCACTCCCCGCTCCATGTGCCACAGCAGCGCCTGCTTGTTCAACACCACGTTGTCGACCACGGGTTTGCCGCCGGCCTTCGCGGGCTCGCCATCGAAATGGCTTTCGAACAACTCGTTCACGGTGGCTTTGGCAGTGGCGAAGTCACCGGCCTGGACCGCGCGCAGGGTGTCCATGCGCATGCGTTCGGTGGTGCGGGGCGTGAAACAGCCGGACAGTCCCACGGCGGCGGTGACCGCCAGTGCGGTCAACGCATACGCGCGCGCCACACGCATCCGGGTTGCGGAACCGACAGGAAGAACGGCGGAATCGATCAGGCGGAAGCTCATCGCAGTGGTGGCGGAGAGTGCCCACCCACCCCCCCAAGTCCAGGAAGGCACGCCCCCAGGATCCACCTGGAGCGAGGACGCCAACGCCGTCGATGAGGTCAGCCGACCACGCGTTGACAGGGGGGGCTCACCTCCTAGCTTTCCGCCTCTCCATAATGTGTTCCCTGTAGCTCATTTGGTTAGAGCGCTAGACTGTGGCTCTGGAGGTAGCGGGTTCGAGCCCCGTCAGGGAACCCAATTAAGACCAACTGACGAACCTTTGACCTTCGGGTCAGGGGTTACGTCATTTGTATCGGGCTCGTAGAGGTCGAGCACGAGCTCGCCGTCGATCACTTGGGCGGCCTTGAAGTAGACGCG
>JANPIY010000172.1:0-4883 GCA_031425255.1 Planctomycetota bacterium | reverse complement strand
CGGAGGATGCCGCGCGCATGCGCGTCCCCAGCCCCCGCGCCAGGATCACCGCCGTGGTGATGGTGCTCATGCCTGCACCGGGCGCTCGACGCTGCTGTTTATTCCAACCATGTCATTTGGCTCTGCGGCGTTTCGTGTGGGTCTCATACCTACCCTCCTCGCATGATAGGCTGTTCCAACCGCAGAGGCCGCAGAGGGCGATGAGCTGGGACTTCTCACCTCTGCGGCCTCTGCGGCCTTCCAGGCAACTTCATCAACGGCGACCGACCGCCAATATTTACCACAGAGCTCACGGAGCGCACAGAGAAGAGCTGGCCACCTCTGTGTGCTCTGTGGGCTCTGTGGCAAATATCATCTCCCTCCATGTGATAGGTGGCCGTCGAGGAACTCGGTTGCCGATCAGCTAGAAGCGGCAAAGCCGCCAAGAGACTCTGCGGTTGGACCGTTCGCGAGTTTTTCCGGCGGAAAGAACCCACAGGGAATGCCGCAGAGCCTGTTATTCCAACCATGCATTCCCCAGTGGCAGCCAGCGCACGAAGGCTTCGAGGGCCGCGTACTGCGCCAACCCGAGCCCATCCAGACGGGCCGCCAAGCCGGTGTTCTTCTCCTGCGCGCGCTGCCAGAACTCGCGCGCATCCTCGCCCATGAACATCGCGCCATCGCGTTGCGACTGGTGCTTCAGCACCGCCTGGCGCTTGCGCAGGACGTCGCCAGGCGACAGCGGTACCAGGCGGTCGATCTGGTCGAGTTCGTACTCGTCCCACGCGCCCCGGTACAACCAGCACGAACAGGTCGTCCACCAGGCGCTGGCGGCGCAGTGGCGCAGCGCCGAGCGCAGCGCCAGCAGGCAGCGCCGGTGGGTGCCATTGGGGTCGGCAAGATCGCCGGCGGAATAGACCTGATGCGGTTGCAGCCGTTCGAGCAGCGCGACGTGCAGCGCGATGTCGTCCTCGCCGACGCTGCCGCGGCCATAGAGCGGGCTGTCGAGGAAGTGCAGGTGCTCCTGCGCCACGCCGACGACGTGGGCGCCGGCGGTGGCCTCAGTGCGCCGCACCAGGGCCTTCAAGGCGGCGAGGTGGTCCGCTCTGATCTCCGGACGGCTGGCGCCGGTGAGGTCGGCGGTGCCTTCGACGAAGGCAAGGTGGCGGCGCAGGTCATCGTCATGCACCGCGCGATGACCGGCGGTCTGGTAGACGATGTGCACCTGGTGGCCGTGTTCGACCAGCCGGGCGATGGTGCCGCCCATGCCGATGACGTCGTCGTCCGGATGCGGGCTGAATACCACCACGGTCTTGGGATGGACGCCATCGTCGGGTTGCGGGATGTCGCCTGGCCGCCGGCGTTCCGGCGGCTTGCCACCCGGCCAGCCGGTGATGCGGCTCTGCAACGCGCGGAAGGCTTCCAGGTTCAAGCGGTCGGCGGGGCCTTGGCGGTCGAGCAGCTCGCCCAAGGCGCGCGCCTGGTAGTCCTCGGCGGCCAGGCCGAGCAGCGGTTTGCGCGCGGTTTCCGCGACATCGATGGCGGCGGCGGTCGCGCGGCGCGCATCCCACGCGACCGCACCCACCAGCCACGGTTTGCGCACCGCGTTCAGGCGTGCCGCGGCGCCGGGATCGCACACCACTTCGGCGTCGGGATGGGCCTGGAGGAAACTCGCCGGACAGGTGGTGTCGACCGGACCCTCCACCGCCGCCGCCACCGCCGCGGCCTTGGCGGCGCCGGTGGCCAACAGCAGCACGCGCCGGGCGCCCATGATGGTGGCGATGCCCATGGTCACGCCGCCGCTGGGGACATTCGCCTCGCCGGCGAAATCCGCGCTGGCCGCCCGCCGCGTCCCTGGGGCCAGCCGGACCAGGCGGGTACGGCTGCTGGCCGGCGCACCGGGTTCGTTGAAAGCGATGTGGCCATTGCCGCCGATGCCCAGCAGCACCAGGTCGAGGCCACCGGCCTCGGCGATGGCGCGCTCATAACCGGCGGCGTGCTCGGCGACCTCGGCCTCGGGCAGGTCACCACGCGGCAGGTTGATCGCTCCCGCTTCGATGTCGATGTGATCGAACAGCGCCTGGCGCATGAACGACCAGTAGCTCTGCGGCGACGAGCGCGGCAGCGGATGGTATTCGTCGAGGTTGAAGGTGGTGACGTGGCGGAAGCTGAACTGCCCGGCGCGATGCCAGGCGACCAGCAGACGGTAGATCGGCAGCGGCGTGCGCCCGGTCGGCAGGCCGAGAACCAGCCGCCGCTGCTGCTTGGCGGCGGTGCGGATGGCCTGCGCCACCACCTCCGCGGCATGATGGGCCACCGCGTCGGCATCATCTGCCAAGCGCAGGCTGAGGCGCACTGGCCCGGTGCCGGCGGCGATGAGACGGCTGATGATGGGCGTGGCGCTCATGATGGCGGTGAGCCTAGCGCCGGCCGGCATCGCGGGAGCCCACGCTGCCCACCAGCCGGAACTCTCCATCTACCCACCGTGAGACGGAACGCCGGCCGGTGATCCGACCCGCCCGCCCATGCGGTCGAGCTGACGAAGAAGAATTGGCCGCAGAGGCGCAGAGACGCAGAGGAGAGGCAAGAGCAGGGTCTTATTCGCCTTTGCGCCTCTGCGCCTCTGCGGCCACACATCTCGGCATTACAGCCATTGCCCGCCCGCGTTCCATGTGCACCACGGCAGGGATGGACCGGCCGCAATCGGGAGGGGAGGTCGACGGGTTCACACGCTGGCGTCCTTCGCGGCACCTGCGCGACCGCCAAACCGGGTGGCCTCCCTAGCGTCTGTCCTCCCAGGAGCTCATCCATGTCGCGCCCTCATCTGCTGCCCCTCGTCCTCGTCCTCGCCGCCTGGGGCGCCGCTCCCAGCGCGCACGCCGAGGACGTGCCCAAGGGCACGGTGACCAAGCATGTGTTCGAGCAGAGTCGGATCTTCCCAGGGACCACGCGCGACTACTGGGTCTACGTGCCGAAGCAGTACGACGGCAGCACGCCCGCGTGCGTCTATGTCAACCAGGACGGTATGCAGTGGAAGGCGCCCGAGGTCTTCGACCGTCTGATCGCGGCCAAGGAGATGCCCGTCACCATCGCCATCGGCGTCATGCATGGCCGGGTCAAGGCCCTCGGCGACCAGGCGCTCGACCGCTACAACCGCAGCTATGAATACGATGGGCTCGGCGACGCCTATGCGCGTTTCCTGCTCGATGAGCTGCTGCCGCACATCGTCAAGGAACAGGGCCTCAAGCTGTCGGAACGTGGCAACGACCGCGCCATCGGCGGCTCGAGCAGTGGCGCGGTGTGCGCCTTCACCGCCGCCTGGGAACGGCCGGACGCCTTCACCCGGGTGTTCTCGACCATCGGCACCTACGTCGGCCTGCGCGGCGCGAACGAGTACCCGACGCTGATCCGCAAGGTCGAACCGAAACCGTTGCGCATCTATCTGCAGGATGGCTCCAAAGATCTCAACATCTACGGCGGCGATTGGTGGATGGCCAACCAATCGATGGAACGCTCGCTGGTGTTCGCCGGCTACGAGGTCGAGCACGTCTGGGGTGACGGCGGCCACGACGGCAAACAAGGCACTGAGATATTCCCCGAGGCGATGAAGTGGTTGTGGAAAGGCTGGCCCGAATCGGTGAAGGCCGGTGCCGGTTCGCCGCAGATGAAGGACGTGCTGCTGCCGGGCGAGAACTGGCAGCTGGTCGGCAACGGTTACAAGTTCACCGAAGGCCCGGCGGTCAATGCGAAGGGCGAGGTGTTCTTCACCGACATCCCCAACAGCGTGGTATGGAAGATCGGCGCCGACGGCAAGCCGGTGGAGTGGCTGAAGGACACCCAGAAGGGCAACGGCCTGCGCTTCGGCCCCGACGGCCGGGCGTTCCTGCTGGCGATGGACGCCAAGGAGATCTGGGCGCTGGATGAGAGCGGCAAGAAGACCGTGTTCGCCAGTGGCTTCAAAGGCAACGACCTGGTAGTGCTGAAGAACGGCGCGATGTATGCGACCGAACCGGGATGGGATGGCGTCGCCCCAGGGAAGGTGTGGTACATCAGTCCGACCGGCGAGACCAAGGTGGTCGACGACCAGGGCCTCAAGTTCGTAAACGGCGTGGTGACCTCGCCCGACCAGAGCCTGCTCTATGTCGTCGACTCCAAGACCCACTGGGTGTTCAGCTACCAGATTCAGGCCGACGGCACGCTCGCGCACAAGCAGAAGTACTACCATCTGCACGTGCCCGACTCCGCCGAGGACGCCTGGGGCGACGGCATGCGCGTCGATACCGCCGGTCGTCTCTACGTCGCCACCCGCATGGGCATCCAGTTCTGCGACCAGGCCGGGCGCGTGAACGGCATCATCCCGACGCCCAACGGCAAGTGCTCCAACCTGACCTTCGGCGGCCCCGAGCTCGACATCATCTACGCCACCTGCGGCGACCAGGTGTTCAAGCGCAAGGTCAAGGCCAAGGGCTATGAGGCGATGAATGCGCCGGTGAAGCCGGAGAAGCCGAGGTTGTGAGCATCACGCCCGAGGAACGCGAGCGTCAGGTGCATGCCGGGGATCCGGACTCCTCAGCCATCCACCGGGTGCTGGAGTCGTTCGCGGGCAAGTTCTTACTCTACGTCGCGACCATCTTGGCGGTGAACGTGGTCTTGTCCCTCTTCTGGCCGAATCGCATGTCGCTCGCGACCTTCGTCTCGCTGTCGGGGTTGGTCGGGTGCATGGGGCACATCGGCAATTTCTGGAATCTCTATGTGAACTACGAGGGGTCCGATGTCCCGCACGTGTGGATCGTCTGCGTCGGATTGGCGACACTGATGTATTTCCATCCCTGCTGACCTGTCGGCTCGAGAGCGCCAACGGCGCGACGTGATCACAGCCCAGGGCAACGCCCTGGGTGAAGGGC
>JANPIY010000171.1:0-3104 GCA_031425255.1 Planctomycetota bacterium | reverse complement strand
CACCCGACACCCGACAGCCGACAGCCGACACCCGACAGCCGACAGCCGACAGCCGACAGCCGACAGCCGACAGCCGACACCCGACAGCCGACAGCCGACAGCCGACAGCCGACAGCTGACAGCCGACAGCAGGCGCTCGCGCGTTACTGCCTGATCTCGAGCGGATTGTGGTAGAGCTCGTCCTCTTCGTCCCAGGTCACGCCGTTGCCCTTGAGCTGTTCGATCCACTCGTCCCAGGTGCGGACGATCTCGCGCGGGGCGGTGCCCTTCTGCGGGCCGAGGAAGCCGAGGTCCTCGAGCTGCTCGACGTAGGCGGTCGCCTTGTTGTAGCCGATGTTGAGTTTGCGGCGGAAGAAGTCGGCGCCGGAACGGTTGTGGCGGTACATCGCCTGCACCGCTTCGTGGAACTGGCGGTCGCCCAGCCATTCGCTGCCCTTGGAGGAGCCGCTGCTGCCGCCGCCGTCCATCTGCACCGCGCCTACTTTCAGCACGTCGTCATCGTAGGTCGGCCGGCCCTGGGTCTTGGCGTGTTCGATGATGGCGCTGATCTCGGCGTCCTTCAGCCACACGCCCTGGCCGCGGATCGGGGCGCTGGTGCCGGGCTGGAGGAACAGCAGATCGCCCTTGCCGAGCAGGTTCTCGGCGCCGCTGACGTCGAGCACGACGCGCGAGTTGTTCTTGTCGACCACGCGGAAGCAGATGCGCGAGGGCAGATTGGATTTGATCAGGCCGGTGACCACGTCGGCCGAGGGCCGTTGGGTGGTGAGGATGACGTGGATGCCGCACGCACGCGATTTGGCCGCCAGGCGAACGATCGATTTCTCGACCTCCTTGTTCACCATCATCAAGTCGGCGTATTCGTCGACCAGCACGACGATGTAGGGCATCTTGGCGCCGCCGGTGGGGATGTCCTCGGGCTTGAGCTCGCGCTTGGCGAGGCGGAAGCGCATGTCGTCCTCGCTGAGCTCGTTGTAGGTCTTGATGTCGCGCACGCCGGTCTGGCGCAGCGCTTCGTAGCGCTCGTCCATGGTGCGGCAGGCCCATTCGAGCGCGGCGTGCGCCTTGGTCATCTCGGTGATCGGCGGCGCCAGCAGGTGCGGGATGTCCTCGTAGCCCGCGAGCTCGACCATCTTCGGGTCGATCATGATGAACTTCACTTCGTCCGGCGTCTTGAACAGCAGGATCGAACAGATCATCGCGTTCATACACACCGACTTGCCCATGCCGGTGGCGCCGGCGACCAGCAGGTGCGGCATCTTCGCGAGATCGCCGACCATCGGTTTGCCGACCACGTCGCGGCCGAGCACGATCGGCAGCGCCATGGTCCCTGGGTCGATCTCCTCGACCAGGTCGCGCATCACTACCGCCTCCTTGACGCGGTTGGGGACTTCGATGCCGATGGTGGTCTTGTTGGGCAGCGGGGCGACGATGCGGATGCCTTCGGTGCCGAGCTTCATCGCCAGATCTTTTTCGTAGCCTTCGACCTTCTGCACGCGCATCGCCTGATCGAGCAGGCGGATCTCGTACTGCGTGACCACCGGGCCGCGGGTGGCGTTGACCACCTGCACCGCGACGTCGAAGTGCGAGAAGACTTCTTCGATCGCGCGTGAGATCTGGTTCTTCTCGGCGTCGTGTTCGGCGGCGCGTTTTTCCGGCAGATCGTCGAGCAGGTCGTGCGGCGGCAGGACGTAGGCGTTGGGATCGTTGGAGGTGCGTTCGCGCGGCTTGGGTTTCTTCGCCGGCTTGAGCGGTTGCGCCGCGGCGGCGGCATGCGCGCCGTTGGCGGCGGCGACCGCGGCGAGCGCGCTGTGCGACGGCTGCGGCGCCGGCTGGTCATCGGCGTGCGCCGTGGGAAGAGCGGCGCGCGGGTGGGCCTCGGGGGGCGCCGCCGGAACGGGGGTGGGCTGGAAGGGCGCCACCACCTCGACCGCCGAACTGCGCCGCACCAGCGCCTGCTTCTGCAGGCGGATCTTCTCCAACAGCTCTTCGGCATCCGGCGGCAGCGAGGTCTCGTCCTGGGCGATGCGCTTGGTCACTTCGTGGATGGCGGTGGTGGCGCGCCCCTTGAGCGATTGGACCTTGGCATTGGGATCGAAGGCGGGTTTGACCCGGCCTGGGCGTTCGGGCATCTCCAACGCGGGCGCCTGTTTCCAGGTCTGCAACGCGTGCCAGAGCCGACGCGCGAACGGCCGCAGACCGATGTTCATCAGCAGCAGGGCCGCCGCGCCGACCGCCAGCAGCACGCCCGCGGCGCCCCAGACATCGAGGTGGCGCACCAGCACGCCGGTGGCGGCCTGATCATAGGGGCCGGCGTGGGCGCAGAGGAAGCCGCCCAGGCTGCCACCAAGCCCGCCGAACTGGAAATGGTCCCAGCGGATGAGCAGCCAGTCGCACAGCCGGTTGAGCGGCAGCAGATGGATCAGGCCACACAGCGCCGGCACCAGCAGGGCCGCGCCGGTGAGCCGGCGCCCGAGGTTGTCGAGTTCGGCCTCGCGCCAGACCGCCACGGCATAGCCGAAGGCCAGCAGCGGCACGTAGAACGCGACCAGGCCCCACATCTGGATGAAGCCGAGCGCCACCCAGGCGCCCAGTCCGCCGAACAGGTTGTGACCCTCGCCTCCGGCGCCGGCCACCTGGGTGTGCGCATAGGTCGCGAACGCGAGGAGGAGGAAACCGGCGAGTGCCAGCAGAAGAACGACTACCACTACCCGTGCGGGCTGTCCCATGCGCGTCATCCCATCCATTGGGTGGCGAGGTATAGCGGAGAGCCTGGGCGAACCAATCGCATTGAGCCGGGGTCTCGAAGTCGGCGGCGGAGTCGGGGTCGGGTGCCTCGGAGTCGGGGCCCATGCTGTAAAGCTGAGGTAGGTGGCCGCGGAGGCGCAGAGGCGAAAAAGGCCCTACTCTGCCGTTCCTCTGCGGCTCCGCGCCTCTGCGGCCGATCCTTCTTCATCACCTCAACCGCATTGGCCTCAGGCCCGCCCCTCCCGCCTCTTGCCAAGCCGAGGGTGACCGCTAGCTTTCCGCCCCTTCACCGCAGTTTCTGACCGCACGACTCAACGAGGTTCATATGGCTCATAAGATGGGAACCGGCTCGACCACGA
>JANPIY010000170.1:0-21289 GCA_031425255.1 Planctomycetota bacterium | reverse complement strand
ATCTCGCCGAGGAATCAAACTTAACGGGAGCGCGCCGCTACATGGTCATGCGAGGAGGGAGTCGATCTCGCGAACGGAAGACCACGACGTGCTCGCCTCCGCGAGCTACTTGATCGCTGGCCGATACACCCGGATCGCCTGTACGGCCTTGCCCAGGTCGCGCTCAGCGGTGAGCACCACGGTATGCGCCGCATACGGCAGACCCTGCGCCAAGGAGATGAGGGTTTCTTTCCCGGCTTCGCCGGCCTTGAGCTCGATGCGATCGGCAAACAGCGGGACCACCTTCCAGGTGATGGCGTAGCCGTTGGCGATCTTCGCGCCGCCTGGGAACCAGGAGTCGGGTGCGATGACCACTCGCCCTGATGGCGAGGTGAAGGGCTTGGTGCTGTCGCCTTCGCCATCGGCGCCAGTGACCGAGCCGGCGACCTTGAAGGTCCAGCTCTTGCCGTCTGCCGCGACCGAGGTGAGTGTCAGCGTCCAGTCCTCGACCAGCAGCGGCTTGGTGTGGTCGATACGCATGATGAAGAGTGGCGACCAGGGATAGGGCGAGGGCCGGGTGATGGCATAACAGCCGGGAAATTCCGAGGGTTTCTTGCCATCGATGGTCACCGTGGCGGATAGCGGCTGAGCTGGGTTACCAACCAGCACGTCGAAGCGGTTGCCCTCGCCGCTGACCGTCAGCGTCTTGCCCGTGACGGCCGGTTCGACGTCGCGCACGAGGTCCTTCCAGCCATCCTTCGGCAGCTCCGGCCGGTGCACCAGGTACTGCGACACGATGCCTGCCATCACTGCACAACCGTGATCGTTGAGGTGGATGTCGTCCTTCAGCAGCGCGCGGGTGTCGAGCTTGTTATCTGCGAGGTACTTCACCCAGGGGGTACGTACGTCGGCCACCCCGCAGCCGTACTTCTTGGCGATGTCGGGCAGGAACACGTAATTCATCATGTAGTCCCACCACATGCTCTTGTCCTTCTTCTCCAGCTCCTTGGCGTCGTCCCAGTTCTTCACCACCGGCGGCAGCGTCGCGCCGACGTGATCCTTCTGCATCAGCACCTCGGCGCTCGTGCGCGTGCGGATATTCTTGATGATCTCTTCATAGGTGTCGTTGGCGCCATAGACGTGGAAGATCACCAGGTCTGGCGAGAAGGGATAACAGTCGTGTTCAGCGATCTTCGCCAGGCGCTGCGAGGCGAAGCCGCCGATGGCGAGGTTGGCGACCTCGAGGTCGGCGTGCGGAAAACGTTTCTTGAGATCCTCGGTGACCAGCTTGGCCCAGGCCTGCTCGGTGATCGACTGGCCATAGAACAGCACCTTGACGCGGTGGCGGTGCGCCGGCGTGCTGGTGGCCAGCAGCGTCATGGTGCGCTGGATGCCGACCCCCAGGTTGGCCTGGTCGGCAACCGTCGGCACCGGTGGAAAGTCCGCCGCGACCGCCCCGAGCAGGCTGGCCAGGAGGATGGCGGTCGTACGCAGCGGCGAACGGAAGAGGTGGCGACGGGTCATGCGAAGCTCCAGGATCTGCTGAACGTGAAACCTTTTGAAAGGTGACGGACCAATTTTCTTCGGGAGGGAGCCAACGCAGGGCGGATCGCGCGGAGACGTACGTTGACCAAAACAGCCATTAAATAGCGATGAAATGAGAACGCGACGGGACCATCATCAGCGCGGTGTGTGCGGATTGACGTGCACGCCAAAGCGATGGATAAGGCTCACCACGAATAAGCGTTTGGGGATCGGCCCAGACCTTCGCAACGACCGGAACACCATGAACGCCTTCCTCCTCTTCCGCATCTCAGTGGTAGCGCCTATTCTGCTGTGCCTGGTGGCGGCCCTCTATGTTCAGACGGTCGAGCCGAGCTTATCATCTCAATGGAGTGATCTCCTCGCCTGGAACGGAGAGGGTGGCCTGCTTCCCGACGGCATCGAGGGCGCGTCATTCCTGACCAAACTTCTTTTGGTGGCAGCAGGTGTGGGGATGGTCCTGCTGCTCATCAATCAGGTGCTGTTCTTCTACTACTGGCGCTATTCCCGGATCATCTACCTCATGAGTTGTCTTGGCTCATATCCCTTCTTGCTGCTGTCCGGTTTGGCAATCACCACGCCAGTGGAAGAGGTGCTGTTTGAGATGGCCACCTTCCTTTCGGGCATCGCCTTGGCATTGGCGTATTATTCACCGGTCGCCGAGCGTTTTGTCCAAGCAGACCCTCCTCGTTCGAGCGTCATACCCGGCTCACCGCCCGATTCCGCCGTGCAGTGACCGGCAACGCCGCTGATGGCTCAGGGTCCACCCGCTCCATCCGTCGTCACCACCTCCACCGGCAGCAGCAGCTCCTCACCACCTCGGGCGAGGAAGGGCGGCACCGTCATCAGCAAGCGCTGGCCCTGGGTGTCGACGAAGGTCCACAACTTCCCATCCTGCCCAGGTGCCACCGGCACGGTGAACCAGCCGTCACCGCGTCCGCTGAAATCCAGCGCCAAGTTGCCGGCGCCATCGAGCAGTCGTCCGCTGACCGGCGGCGCCCAGTTGGCGATGCGTGAGGCCCAGCCACCGACCAGGGTGGTGCCGCGGGGGACATAGAACGAAAGCGTCCAGCCGCCGCGCATGTGGCTGGTGACGCCGGGGGTGTCGATGCTGGACTCGATGGTCACCGGGATCGCCGGCCAGGTGATGCGGGTGTGGTCGCCACCATCCACGGTCTCCAGGCGATGCAGTCCTGGGTGGGGGGACTGCAGGTCGGGGCGCCGTGCCTGACCATCCGCACGCATGGCCAGGTCGACCGCCACCGCATCCGGATGGACCGAGGCGCTGGCGAACAGACTGAGCTTCGGCGCGCGATTCGCCCATTTCTTTTCGATCGTCACCCGCAGGTCGAGCGTGCCCGCCTGCGGCAACCACAACCACCACCGCTGCTGGTCTTGTGCGGCGTCGGGGAAGCGGCCGGCCGGCACGGGGTTCAGCCGTAGGCGCGGTGTAGCCGGTACCAGGGTGCTACTGAACGTCACCGGGACGAATCCGGGATCGACCGGCTGATGGCTGCTGATGCCGCTCGCGATGAAGCCGGCGGTCTCCTCGGCGCTGAAGGGACGATCGTCCTTGAGCGGATGTTTGGGATCGAGCGCCGCCTGCTGATCGAGCAGACGGCACCACAGTCCATAACTGTGCACCATCATGGTGCGGCGCATGCGCCAGTCGTGACGGACCACCTCGTCGCGGCTGCCGCGGCCATCGGCGCTGGCGGTATAGAGTTCGACGTGGCGGGTGTAGAGCACGAGGTCATCGATCCGGCGACGTACCGCGGCATCGGTGGCGGCAGTCTGTGCGGCTGCCAGGTGCCGGTACATCCGCCCGAGCAGATCGCTGGCCGAGCGGCGCTGTCCGTCGGTATTGATGAGCTGATAAAATGCACGCATCGGTTCGACCGCGCCTGGGAAGGCATGGGTCAGGAAATCTTCGGTCAGCGCCGCGGTACGCGCGCAGTCACCCAGGTCCCACAGCATGCGCGAGGCCAGCCAGTAGCCGAGGCCGCACGGTCCCCAGCAATCGCCGGACTCGGCGTCGTAGAAACGCGCGCCGAGACGGTGATAACGCGGCAGATCGGCGGCGATCTCCGCCGGGCGCCCACCCTTGCCGCCGCGCGGCAGGTTCCAATCCCAGTCGACCACGCTGAGGTAATCATAGACCCCCATGGTCGCGCCCTGCCGCTGCCACCCGGTGAGCACCTGCTCGTGGGTCAGGCCATCGCCCAGAAACGCGGTGGTGGCGCTGACGATGATGCGGGGATGCACGCGGATGGTCGGCGGCGCGGTATGGCGATTGTAGGCCAGGATGCCGATGCGGCGGTCGCCCAGGCCAGCCTGATCGATGGCCGCGCCGACGGCGTTGGCGAGCGTCACCACGCGGTCGGCGATGCGGGGAAACTGGCGTGTGCAGTCGGCACATTCGCACCACTGGTCGCCGTCGCTGGGATCGAGCGAGATGCTGTCGACCTGCGGGTTGTCGCGCAGGTGCCTGAGTGCATGCGCGACCACCAGCGCGCGCAGGTCGGGATTGGCGACACAGAACTTGGCGTCGCCGCGCAGCTTGCGCTCCCCGCCGACCAGCGCGAGGTACTCCGGATGGGCGTCGAAGGCCGCGCGGTTGGCGGCGATGATCGCTTCATAGCTGTGGCCGCTCTCCAGCTGGAAACCGCGCGCCATCCGATTGCGCACGCACCATTGGCGGTAGAGCTCGTCGTTGTAGCCCCACAGCCCCCAGTTGTACCAGATGCGCCGCGCGGCGAACGCCGGGTGTTCACTGACCGCCACAGCGATGCTCAGATCACCCGCGGGCGGCACCACCTCCCAGGTCGGCCCAGGGAAATACTGCCGCACGCCGAGGCGATGCAGCAGATCCCACACCGCATGCGACACCGCGAGGTCGCTGGCACCCAGCAGCCACAGCCCGTCGTGATCCGAACGCAGGAGGTAGTCCTCGCGCTTGAGGGGATCGTCGCTGGCGGCCGCGCTGAAGGGCAGGGCGGTGAAATCGCCGCTCCGACCGAGCACGATCCCGCCACGGCCGTCGCCCCGCTGCGTCTGGATGCCACCCGCGCCGATGCGCGCCAGCATGGCGGCGAGGTCCGCCGCCAGCGCCTGTACTGCCGGCGATGCATCGGGAGCGATGACGATGGGCAGGAGCGCCTTGCCATCACGTGCCAGGGCGCAGGCGGGGGCCTCCGCCGCTCGCAGGGCGGTCGGCAGCATCAGGATCAGCACGGTGATGCAGAGCGTTGAACGGGCGAACATCATCCTCATTCAACCAGCCGCCGGGCGATCCGTTGACCGGACGATCCATCAGGGCCATGGGCGGGGACGCAGAGCGCTCGGACCGCACACCGTTCCGCGTGTGGCGAGTTCGAGGTGGTAGTTACTGCAGTGCGCCGCCGACGGTGGCGGCGGCCTCCTGGAAGGCTTTGCGCACGTCGCTGTTGTCGGAGTTCGGGAAGTTGGCGCGTTGCACCATCAGGATGTAGGCGATCCGTTTGACGGGATCGATCCAGGCCTGGGTCCCGAAGGCGCCGCCGTGGCCGAAACTGCCGGCCGACAAGGTGGCGCTGACGCCCTGCGGTTCGCGCACTACGCACACGCCCAAGCCCCACGCGTTGCCATCGGTGAAACCAGTCTTGAGGTCCCCGGTGGCGACCGTGCGCATCTGCAACACGGCGGCCGGACTGAGGAAGGTGTGGCCGTCGAGCCGGCCATCGTTCAGCAGCATGCGGCAGAAACGGCCGTAATCGCCGGCGGTGGAATAGAGGCCGCCATTGGCCGCCGGGTAGTGACCGATGTTGTTGGGATCGAAATCCCACGGGGTCTTGGCGGCCATCAGGTGGTCACCATCGCGGCGGTAGGGGGTGGCGAGCCGCGCGATCTGGGCGGGAAGCGGATAGAAGGTGGTGTCGACCATCCCCAGCGGGCCGAACAGCCGCTGCTGGAGGAAGGTGGGGAAACCCTGCCCGGATACCACCTCGACGATGCGCCCCAATGTGTTCATGCCGGACTGGCAATACGACCAGCGTGAACCGGGAACGAACTGCAATGGACGCGCGGCGAAGCGCGGGATCAGCTCAGCCAGGCTCTTGGCCGAGTCGCGTTCCTCCGGCGTCGACTCGGCCAGGCCCGAGGTGTGGGCCAGCAGATGCCGGAGGGTGATGGTGCCAGGCACGCCGTCGGCGGTGGCGACCTTGGCCAACTCCGGGATGTACTTGGCCACCGGATCGTCGACCGACAGCTTGCCCTCGTCCTGCAATATGAGGATGGCGGTGGCGGTGATCGGCTTAGTCATCGAGGCGATCCAGAACAGCGTATCGGTCGCCATCGGGCGGCCGCTGGCGAGATCGGAGTGGCCGACCGCACCCAGATGCAGCACGGCCTCGGCGCTGCTCACCAGGGTGACCGCTCCGGCGACTTCGTGGAGGTCGACCATCGCCGTCATGGCCTTGGTGATGACGGCATTCACCGGTGGCGTGGGCGCGGGCAGCACCGGCGACGACGTGGTCTGGAGGCGGGCGCCCTGCTGACAGCCGATGACCAGAAACGCACCCGCAACCAGCGGCAGCAAACAATGACGGACCGTGGCGACGAGGGGGGGCATGACACGCTCCAGAGGGCGGGACGCTATGCCGCTCCCCATCCGGGGAAACCGGGGAACGAGCGACGGTTCCATGCGGCGTGTGGAGCGGAAGGCCGCCAACCGGCAAAAACCGGGTTGGAACCAACGCTTTGCCGGCAAAGTCCGACGCCCACGCGCCGTGCTGCACGAGCGCGGGTCAACGTCCGCCGCTATTGGACGTTAGGACTTCCCTCATCCGTTCCCGGAGCCCGTCCATGCTGACCACCGTCCTGCTTGCCGCCGTCCTCGCCGCGACCCCGCCCGAAGTGCAGCTCTTCATTCCACCGGTGGCCACCGAGGACGAGATGGTGAGCGCGATGGTCGCCGCCGCCAAGGAACTGGTGGCGGTCCTGCCGCCCGAGGAACTCAAGGCCGCGACGTTCAGCTTCGCCGGCAAGGAACACAAGTTCTGGCACTACATTCCCACCGCGCTGATGAGCGACAGCTCGCCGGTGGGCAACGCCTACAAGCCGTACGGCCGTTTCGGCGTGCCGGTCGAGAAGATGAGCCCCGAGGCCATCACCAGATTGCACCGCTTGCTGCGCACCGCCTTGTCGATCGACGGCTATCAGCGCTTCGCCCACATCATGCGCACCGAAGGTCCGGCCGAGCCGATGCTCGCGACGCGGACGCTCAACCGTTCGCCGACCAGCACGCCCGCCGGTGGTCAGGGCTACTGCTTCTTCTCGCTGTTCGGCGCCATCGGTACCGGCGACTGGGGCTGGCGCTTCGAGGGTCACCATTTCAGCCTGAGCATGGAGGTCTCCGGCGGCCACGTGCGCTTCAGCCCGGTGATGGTCGGCTACAATCCCTGGCCGCAGGTGCCGACCTCGAACCTGGAGGCGGTCAAGCTCTTCAACGCGCTGTCGAAAGACCAGCAGGCCGCCGCGCAGGTGGTGAAGACCTCGCCCGATGACGGCATCCCCAAGGACATCGACCGCTCGCCTAAGACCATGCCGGTGGTCGGCGCCCTCCTCGGCAGCCTCTCCAGCGAGGGCCAGTACGCCTACAACCGTCTGCTCGATGAATTCATCGGCACCTTCCCCGACGCCGTGGTCGGCGAGCTGCGCAAGAAGCTGCAGGCCGAAAGCGCCAAGGCCTCGTTGGCATGGTACGGCACCTTCGATCACGCCAAGCCGTACTTCATCCGACTGCAGGGCCCGTCGTTCCTGATCCAGATGCGGCACAACGGGCTGGAGGCGAGCGGCGCCGTCCATGGGCACCTCAGCTTCCACGATCTCGAGTTCGGCAGCGCGACGAGTGGGCGGCCGTAGGCTGCGGCTCGCGCCCCAGTCTGACGTCGCGGCTGCGCCGCTCGCCGCCGGGGGCGGTCCCCGCGAAGCGCGGGGATCAGTCTGGTGCGACGCTGGCTGCGCCAGCGTGTTTTGCTGCGCAAAACCGAGCCTGGTCCCCGCTCGGGCGCGCAGGCGCCCTCGGGGGACCGTTGTTCGCGGGCTCCGCCCGCTACGCCCGCCAAGGGCTGCCGCCCTTGGATCCCGCCAGACACGTATGGATGCGATCTTCTTTCCCCCCGGGACCGCCGGCTGCCAGCCGGCCCGGGGCAATCTCTTTCCAACGCATGTGTACCGCTGGCAGGCGTGTGGGCCGATGGTTTCCATTGTCTCCGACGCTGCTCGGGCCTAGCGTCCGCGGCCCATGAGCGACACCGACGCCAAGCATCTGCGTGATCTCAAGCCGCATCAGTGGAAGTCCGGCATCGCGGCGTGGCTGGGCTGGATGTTCGATGGCTTGGACATGCACCTCTACACCCTGGTGGCGGTGGCCTTCGTCGCGCAGTTGATGCTGCTGCCGGATGGCGATCCGGCGGTGAAGGAGAAGACCGCGTGGATCCAGGCCGCCTTCCTGGTCGGCTGGGCCATGGGCGGCGCCTTCTTCGGCCGCATCGGCGATCGGCTCGGGCGCAGCAAGGCGCTGATCCTGACCATCCTGACCTATGCCGGTTTCACCGGGTTGTCATTCTTCGCGCAGACCTGGGAACAACTGCTGCTCTGCCGCTTCCTGGCCGCGCTCGGCATCGGTGGTGAATGGGCGGTGGGGGCTTCGCTGCTGGCCGAGACCTGGCCCAAGACCTGGCGGCCGTGGATCGCCGCAGTGTTGCAGACCGGCGTCAACGTCGGCGTGCTGCTCGCCAGCCTGGCGGTCTTCCTGCTCTCGTCGGTACCCGGTTATGAGAGCCGCTGGGTCTTCCTCATCGGCATCCTGCCGGCGCTGGTGACCTTGTGGATCCGCCGTGCGGTGCCCGAAACCGCGGCCTGGCACGAGGCGAAACAGCAGGCTGAGGTCCAGCCGCATGGCGTGCTCGACCTCTTCCGCGGCGAGGTGCTGCGCATCACGCTGCTGACGCTGGCGGTCTGCGCCCTCGGCCTGTCGGCGCACTGGGCCTTCATCTTCTGGTATGGCCAGCACCTGCGCTCGCTGCCGGAATTCGTGGTGATGACCGCCGGCGATCGCACGCGCGCGGTGACCATGGCGATGACCTGGGTGATGGTCGCCTCGATCGTCGGCAACTTCGTCGCGGCGGTGATCGCCCGCCAGCTCGGTTACCGCAAGGCGATCGTGCTGCTTTTCGTGACCTACGGCGTGATGCTGCTGTGGTGCTATTACGCCGACCGGACCATGGCCGGCCTGTGGCCGTTCCTGCTCGCCATCGGCGTCTGCCAGGGCGTGTTCGGACTCTTCACCATGTACCTGCCGCCCTTGTTCCCGGTGCTGGTACGCACCACCGGCGCGGGTTTCTGCTACAACTTCGGTCGCATCGCCGCCGCCGTCGGCACCGTGGCCTTCATCTCCTTCAAGGACTACGGCACGGCGATGATGGGCGCCGGCGTATTGTTCCTCTTCGCCGCCCTGGTGGCGGTGTTCCTGCCGGAACGCGACGACCGCCTGCCCGACTGATCGCGGGCATGGCGGGCGTCATCCAGCCTACTTGGTGCTGAAGCGGTAGACGGTCTGCGAGGTGTAGGTCGCGCCGGGTTTCAGCACGGTGGTGGGGAAGATCGGCTGGTTCGGCGAGTCGGGAAAGTGCTGGGTCTCCAGGCAGAAGGCGCCGCGGTAGTGGTAGGGCTTGCCGGATTTGCCCAGCAACTGCTGGTCGGCGCCATGCTCAGGCTTGGGCAGGAAATTGCCGATGTAGAGCTGGATGCCGGGCTCGGTGGTGAGCACCTCCATGACCCGTCCGGAGGTCGGCTCCTCGATGCGGGCCGCCAGCACCAGGTCGTTGCCGGTGCGGTCGATGACGAAGTTGTGATCATAACCGGCGCCGAACGTCAGCTGTTCGTCATCGGCACCCACGCGTTCACCGATGGTGTGCGGAGTGGTGAAGTCGAAAGGCGTGCCGGCGACCGGCCTCAATTCGCCGGTGGGAATCAGGCCGTCGTTCACCGGCGTCATGCGGCTGGCATGGATCGTCAGCACGTGGCCGAGGATGTCGCCTTCGCCTTCGCCCTTGAGATTGAAGTAGGAATGGTTGGTCGGGTTGAGCACCGTGGTGCGGTCGGTTATCGCCTCGAAGGCGATGTGCAGCGCGTTGTCGGGTCCGAGCAGGTAGGTCACCGCCAGCGTCAAGGTGCCGGGATAACCCTCTTCGCCGTCCTTGCTGACATAGGTCATCCTGATCGCCTGGCCTCCTGGGAGGCTCTCCACCGGCGTGGCGGTCCACAACACCTTGTCGAAACCCTTGAGTCCGCCGTGCAACGAACAGGGCTTGCCGGCAGGCGTGTTGTTGGTGGCGAGGGTGTACTCCTTGCCTTCGAGGGTGAATTTTCCGTTCGCGATGCGGTTGGCGTAGCGTCCGGCGATGGTGCCGAAGTAGGGCGAATGGCCGGGCTGCACGTATTCCGCCAAGGTGTTGTAGCCCAGCACCACGTCGGCGAATTTTCCCTTGCGGTCGGGGGCGGTGAGCGCCACCACCGTCGCGCCGTAGTCGCTGATCTTCGCCGTCATGCCGCTGCGATTGGTCAACGTGAAGAGGCTGGCCGGGCGGCCGTTGATCGGCGTCACGCCCCAGGATTCGATGGTGGGCGCCTGCGCATCGGTTCCGCCGGCGGCATCGTTGCGCCCGTCACAACCGCCGACGGCGAGTGCGGCTCCGGCGAGGAGCGTCAGTGAGATGCGGGTGCTCGGGACGGGAATGGTCATGGACGGATTCCTTCGGCGCAGGGCCGCGGGGTGGACAGGACGATAAGCTAGGGAGCTCTGGGCCAGGACGGAACCAGCGAAAAACTCTTCGCCGCCTTCGGGCGCCACTGGTGTCTGGAACACCAATGCAGTTCCAACCGCAGAGCCCGCAGAGGGCGCAGAGTCGTGGATCCCACCTCCACGCCCTTTGGTGTCGTGTCGAAAATGGTTCTTCGGCGAGATCAGTGGGTGCAATGTAGTCGATGGAGAGGATCGGCCGCAGAGACGCAGAGCCGCAGAGACGAAAAGCCTCGGTTCTTGTCTTTCCTCTGCGTCTCTGCGTCTCTGCGGCGAGCCTTTCTCCCAATGATCCCAGCCGCGTCACCCTCGGGTGGCAGCGACGGCGGCTTCCACCGTGACGATCGCGGCTTTGCCCAACATCGCCGCAGGGATGAGGCCGAGGACGGTGAGACCCTCGGGGGGAGCGCTGCGATAACCCTGCAGGGTGGTCACCGGATCGGCGCAGGCGATCAGGCGCAGCTCGGCCACGATGCGCCCGGTAGTCATGCCGTTGAATTCGACCACCTGCATACGTTTGTGCTCGGCGATGATCAGACCCTGGCCGTGCTTCTCTGCATCGGCGAGTAGGATCTTCACGGCCGCCAGCCGTTCGTCATCCAGGCGGCCGAGAGCGACGGTGACGTGGCGGGGGAGGCGGATTTCAACGACGTGGCTCATGGGATCTCCATGGGCGCGGACGCTAACAGCCGCTGGCGATTCACCAACCCTTCGCCGTGGTGTTGTCATGCCCCGTATCGCGCTGTGCTTGGGAGTGGGGGGAGAGGACCTACAACCCCCGCCATGAGTCAACCGCAACCGCCATGGGACGCGATGGGAGGCGACGCGGTATTCCTGCCCCTGCTCGCGGATTTCTACGCCCGCATCAGCCGCAGTCCGATCGCCAAGCTGTTCCCGCCCGACCTCGATGAGACCCTGCGCAAGCAGTTCGCCTTCCAGAGCGACTTCTGGGGCGGGCCGGTGCGTTACCAGCCGTGGCGGGGACATCCGCGATTGCGGGCGCGCCACCTGCCCTTCGCCATCGATCAGACCGCGGCTGACGAATGGATGCGCTGCATGACCGAGGCGGTCGCGCACAGCGCGATGACGGAAGGATACCGGGCATCCTTCCTCGAACGCATGCGCATGACCGCGCAGGCGATGATCAATCGCAGCTCGCCGGAAGAGCCTGGGCATCCGCTCTGAGCGGACCGAAGCGGATCGCTGGCCACGCTTCCATTGGCGAAAGCCAGGTTCCACCTCAGCGCGCGGCCTCCGGCGGAAACTTGACCCGCAGGAAGGTGCCGGTCGCCGACATCTCCGGCAGCGGCCCGACGCCGTGGTTCATCTTCACCGCATCGCCACGAGCGCGGCGCCACAACTGGAGTAGATAACCCACGTCGTATCCGGCGGAGTGTTTGCCGCTGCTGACCGCGGTGACCTCGTTCTTGAGGCGATCGATCCGCGCCATCGTCTGCCATACCGGTGCCTCCGGTGCGCGCAGGGTGGCGAGCAGCAGTTCGTCGATGTGGTCGACCTGGAACGACAGTGGTCGGGCGATGGCCGTGAACAGGCGGCCGATCCAACGGCGGTCGTAATCGGGTGCATCGCTGTAGACGACCTTGCCTGCCAGGTCCTCCGTCAGACGGGTGGCGACGTAATCCGGCGGCCAGCCGTTGCGGCGCAGACGTTCGAGGTCGATGCCATGCACGTGCTCGGCCTCGGCGCCCCACGCCGTCCATTCCGGCACCGGCGTGGGGTCGATCAGGCAACGGTGGATCTCACCGGCCTCGTCGCTCCAGGCGATCTCGATCGGATAGGAATCCACGCCGAAGCCGGTGGCTTCGACATCGATGAAACAGGGAAAGCCGTTGGTGACCATGGACGCGGCGGACCATGGCGCGCGCAAGGCATGGGGCAATCGATAGGACGGCCGCCTGACGCAGCACTGCCGCCGGATGCCAAGCGAGCACTCACGACTTTGGGGCGCATCCTTGGCGGTGCAGCTCTGCCGTCGAGCGCTCGCGATCAGGGAGTCAGCGCCTGCAATTCAGCGATCATGGTGCCGGCGCGCGAGGTGGCCGGCAGGTGCGGCGCCAGCCCGGCCAGCTGCGGGCGTTTGTCCGGCACCACTCCCGGATTGCCGCCATTGGCACCGAAGAGGAGGGGGAACAGGCGTGCCAGTTCAAAGTGCGCGGCGAGAGCGGCCTGGGTGTCCTTGCTCTTGCCCGCGGTGATCAGCGCGGTCTTGAGCTCCTTCTCCTGCGCATGACCCTTGAGCTGGGCGAGCAGGAGGGGGCCATACCACGCCGCCAGCACCGGATCGTCCTGCGGCAGGGAGGATAACACGGTGACGATCCTGGTCTGGCGTGCGTCGATGGTTGCACGCAGCGCCTCGGCTTTGGTGCGCAGCGCTGGCGCCAGGGTGGGTCGGGCGAGCAGCTTGGCGAGTGCGGCGCTGGCCGCTGCCGGCTGCTGCCGATTGGCCTGGTCGACGATGGTGCGCAGTTCCTTCTCCGGATGGTCGGGTGCGTACAGGAAGGCGCCGAAGGCGAGATCGCTGAGCGCGAAGCAGGCGGCGGAGGCCGCCAGGTCCTGCTCGCTGATGGTGTGGCCGCGTCGCGAAGCCAGGAAGCGGATATCCGGATTGCCGCCCTTGTTGAGCGTACCTTGGTACAGCTCCCCCGCGCGTTTGACGGCGTTGCCGCCGATGTTGAACAGGCCCCATTCGTCGGTGCCGATCAGCACGCACCAGCTCATGGGCGCGCACAGCGAGGGATCGCGATCGTAGCTCGAGCTGATCGAGGTGCTGTGGCAGAAGGGCCACTGCGGTGAACGCGCGCGGCCATGCAGGTCCCCGAGCATGGCATGGATCACGCCGCCGCCGGAGAACGACGCCACCGCCCCCCGTGGAGCGACGACCTTGTAATCGGCGGTCACCTGCGCGATGGCTTCCAGCGTCGCTTTGACCTTGTTCTCCTGATCGCGGAAATTGTCGTCATCGGTGAATTCCATGTTGATGCCGATGAGGGTGAAGGGCTCCAGGAACGGCTTGGTCCAGCGGTCCCACTCCTTGGCCGCGCCGGAATTGTTCTGGCCATGGAAGAACAGGTGCAGGCCGGCGGGATGGTCCTCGTCGTACGACTTCGGCACACACACATAGTAGTTGTAGGCGGGAAAGCTGGTCTTGGCCTGGTAATTGCCAAGGCGCGCACGGTTCTCCGACGGCTTCGCCACAGCGGGCGGCGCACCGCGTTCGACCGCGTCCAGCGCGCTCAACAGCAGCAAGAACGAGCAACAGATCAGGACCAGACGCACCATGGTGACCTCCATCCGCGCGCCGTAGTCGGGCGTGAGGATGCGGCGGACGGTAGGCGCGCGAATCCAACGATCCAGGCGTGGTCGGTGCCGATTCACCAGGGGTGTGCTGTGAAGCCGAGCACCGGTCCGCTCAGTGATCCGGCTCTCGCCCCTCGGATCGCCAGCGTCCCACCGGCACAGGTCGCCGTGTCGCCAGGACGCTGGTCAGCGACCGCTCAGGTCCAGAGCGCGCGGATGCCGAAATAGGCGACGTCCTTGGCGCGTCGGATGAGTGACTTGAACCACGGCGCGGTCGGGTCGCTACAGAAAGTCATGCTCAACTGGATGCGCGTCTGCTCCGGACCCAGGCCGGTGACGCGGTGCAGCACCTGCGCGCCCTCGAACAGCACCAGGGTATTGGGCGGGGTGGGGATGACCTCCTCCTTGCCATCGAGGCGTGCCTGCAGGTGGGCAGACGACAGCCCGCCGTGCACCCGGTCCTCGTTCACCAGGCAGAGCAGCACGGTGAAATGGCGTCCGCGGTAGAAGTTGTGGTCGTAGTGCCAGCCGATGTGGTCGCGGGGGCGATCGTAGACCAGCAGGGAACACGACGACTGGTCGTGGAGCGGCGTCGGTACCACCGGCATGCCGACGATGTTCGAGACCAGTTCGCGCAGCACCTGCGACTGGTAGAATGCCACCAGTTCCGGTGCCAGGCGGTGGAGGAACTCGTAGGCGATGGTCCCACCCTGCTTGTGACCGGGAATATAGCTGCGTTCGTCCTGACGCGAACTCGCGACGATGCTGCGCAGGTGCTCGAGGATCGCGCTCGGCAGCAGGCCTTCGATGCTCACCAGGCGACGGGAGAAGTACGGCATCTGGGCCGGCGGAGTGAACCAGTGCTCAGCGCCGGTGGCGACCCGGCCGACGAAGCTGGCCTGTTCCTGCCGCAGCCGGGCGTAGAGGTGTCGCCGCCGCCAACGCAGTCCGAGCACGGCGAGCAATGGGCAGAGCAGCGAGGAGAGAATGACGACCGTGGCCATGACCGCGTTGTGTAGCGAAAATGACTGCGTCTGGAAAGATCATTTTCCATACCGATCAATCTTCATCGGAACATCACGGAGTGGGTGATGATCCCTCCTCTTTTGAGCTCTGGGGCATTCGCTGTGCGTTCTTTCCGGTGGAAGGAACTCGCGAGCTGGTCCAACCACAGAGTCTCTTAGCGGGCCGCTTCTAGCTGATCGGTAACCGAATCTATTGATGGCCACCTAATCTCCTGGAGAGAGAGAATATTTGCCACAGAGCTCACGGAGCACACAGAGGTGACCAGCTCTTCTCTGTGCGCTCCGTGAGCTCTGTGGTGAATATCCGCTGTCGGTCGCCGTTGAGGAAGTTGCCTGGAAGGCCGCAGAGGGCGCAGAGTCGAAGATTCCTAAGTGTGTTTCCTGACACCCGAGAGCGGTCGCCCGCGCAGATCGCTGCTTTGCGCTGCGCAGCTGAAGCTCACGCTCCCGCCAGGAGCACTCCCATGCGCATCACCGTCCTCGGGCTCGGTATCATCGGCAGCGTGTGGGCACGGCATTGGGCGGCGGACGGCCACGTGGTGCGGACCTGGAATCGCAGCGCCAAGCCCGACGCGCCTGGTTTCACCAGCGATCTGGCCGCAGCGATCCGCGGTGCCGAGTTGATCGCCATCGTCGTCGCCGATCCGCCGGCGGTGGCCGGCGTGCTGGAACGCATCGCGCCAGAGCTCACCTCCGCCATGGTGGTGGCGCAGCACAGCACGGTCGGCGTGGCCGATACCATGGGCTACGCCGCGCTGGTCCAGGGCCGCGGGGCGGCCTACCTCGACATGCCCTTCACCGGCAGCAAGCCCGCCGCCGAGCAGCGTCAGAACGTCTTCTTCATCGGCGACGATCACGCAGTGCTGCCACGGGTCGAGGCGGTCTACCGCGCCCTCGCCAAGACCCTGCTCCCCATCGGCAGCATCGGCCAGGCCAGCGCGATCAAGCTGAGCTTCAATCTGCTGATCGCCAATCTCAACCAGGCGATGGTCGAAGCGCTCGAACTCGCGCGCCGTTCCGGCATCGCCCCGGTGGCCTGGTTCGATGCGCTCGACAGCAACGTCGCCAAGTCGGGACTCGCCGATCTCAAGAAACCCAAGCTGCTCAGCGGCGACTTCAGCCCGCAGTTCTCGATCAAGCACATGCACAAGGATCTGCGTCTGGCGCTGGCGCATGCCGCCAGCCTGGGCCTGACCTTACCCGAGACCGCGAGCGTCGAGCGCTCCTATGCGCAGGCGCAGGAACTCGGCATGGGTGAGCTGGATTTCTCAGCTCTGATCGAGGTCGTGCGCGGCGCGGGTGGCTGAAGCGGTCGGGTGCACACGCGCCGCCAGGCGCGCAGCAGATCAGCGATCGGGGCGAAAAACCGTTTGGAGTCTTACAGCCGTCATGGCTTGGGATCCTCCACCGGCACCACGAAGCGGAAGCCGACATAGTTCAAGGTCGCATCCCCAGGGAATCCCAGGCGGCTGGCGCTGCGGCAGCGCTCCGGCGGATAGAACCAGCAGCCACCCCGCGCACAGGTGAGGTCGCCGCTGGTCACCGCCATCCCGGTCGGATCGTCGCCGTAGGGCGAGCGCCCGTCCCAGCGATCGCTGCACCACTCCAGCACGTTGCCGTGCATGTCGTAGAGGCCGAAACGGTTCGCCGCCAAGCCACCCACCGGCTTGATGCCGAGGTCGCCGTCGCTGACGTGCTGGCCGACCCAGCGGATGGCGACCGCCTCGGCCTCGTCCTCGGAGGTGGTGCGCCAGAGATGGACCAGTTCGGCCGGCGCCATCCAGCCCTGCTGGTTCGGCGCAGGCCGGGCGGCAAAGGGACCGAGGTCGCCAGCGCGACAGGCGTATTCCCACTCCGCCTCGGTGGGCAGGCGCGCGCCGGTGAACCCACGTTCGGCCAGCTTGCCGCAGAAGGCCTGCGCCTCCCCCACGGAAACTCCTTCGACCGGCAGGGTGGCGCCGCGGGTGCTGCTGGGATTGTCATTCATCACCGCCTGGTAGAGACCCTGGGTGACCTCGGTCGAGAGTATCCAGAATCCGCGCGTCAAGGCGACCTGATGCAGGTTCTCCCAGGGTTGCCGCCCGGCCTCGTCGCCTGGGCTGCCCATGTGGTAGGTCGCCGGTGGACAGTAGCGCAGGCGCAGGGCCTGCCCGCCGACGCTCGCGTTGGCGAAGCGGCCATCGTCCTCGATGCCGGCCAGGGTGGCCCAGGCCGGGGTGTCGTCGCCGCGTTCCCGCTGGTCGACCAGGCTGTGTCCCTGCATCGATCTCCACGCTGCGTACAACACCACGGCAACCACCACCATGGCGACGCCCTTGAAGAGCGTCGGATCGAGGGTGGTGGCGCGGCCGCTGGTCTTGCCGCTGACAGGCTTGCTGCCGGCGAGCACGGCGGCGGCGACCTCACCTTGCGAGGAACGCACCTGGACGGCGGGTGTCGCCAGTGCCGGCGTCGCCGCGGTATGCAGCAGGCGTTGGCCGCCACGGGCACGATCGAGGTCTTCGAGCATCTCCCGTGGGGTCTGGTAGCGGCGCTCACGATCCTTGGCCATCGCCTTGCCGATGATGGCGGCCACCTGTGCCGGGATGGTCTGGTCGTGGGTGCGGGGATCGGGCGGCGGTTCGGTCAGGACCTTGTGGGTGATGACGTAGCTGGTCTCGCCGACGTACGGTTCGACCCCGACCAGGAGGGTGTAGAGCGTCGCCCCGAGCGAGTAGATGTCGGCACGGATGTCGAGGTCGGCCACGCCTTTGATCTGTTCCGGCGACATGTAGCTGGGAGTGCCCCAACTATTGCCGGTCATGGTCATGCGGTCCTGGCCATCGGCGGCGCGCGCCAGCCCGAGGTCGCCGATCTTGGGCGTGCCGTCCTTGTCGAGGAAGATGTTCGCCGGCTTGATGTCGCGATGCACCAGACCGGCCTGGTGGATCGCCTCGAGGCCCTTGGCGCAGTCGCTGATCCAGCGCAGGGCATCGTCGACCGGGATGCGGCCCCGACGTTTCATCAGCTTGTGCAGGTCGCCACCGCCCACCAGTTCGAGCGCCATGTACAGGCAGCCCTCGACGTCGCCGGCATCGTAGATCGCTACCACGTTGGCATGCGACACCTGCGCCATGGCGTGCGCTTCGCGCACGAAACGCAGGTTGAAGTCGGCACTGTCGGCGACATTCGACTTCAGCAGCTTGAGCGCGACCCGGCGTCCGAGGGTGGTGTGTTCGGCCTCGAACACCTGCGCCATGCCGCCGCTGCCGAGCAGCTTGCCGCGGCGGTAGCCAGCGACGATCTCCGGCGCCGCCTTCGCGGGCACCCCAGGGGCGATGCCGAGATGCAGCGCGATGGTCGAGGAGGTCCCCTGGGTCGGCGCCAGGTGGGTCGGCACCGTGGCGTGGGGATCCAGCTTCACGGTCGGCTGCTGGCTGATCGGCATCGTCGCCTGCTCACTGCGTGGGACCCGCGCGGCGGGCATCGCCGGTGCGGTGGGCGCGGTCGCGCCGACCACGCGGTTCGGTAGTTCGCCGGTGGGGGTCATGCCCTCGTCCGGCAGCGTCTGGTCATCATCAGCCATGCCCGGTTATGACACGTAACGGCAGCCCCTGCCAGCCCCCGCGGGGAAAAATTGCCGCGCGCCCCAGGAGTTCCAGGAGCGCTCTCTCGGAGCCACGGGGTCATGGACAGCATCGCCACCTAGCCCACCGAGAGCACGGAGCGGAGCATCACCTCCTCTGTGCTCGCTGTGGGCTCTGTGGCTATGCCTTCTCTCCTCTCCGCGCGAAAAACCTAGTCGGCGAGGTGCTGCTTCACCGCCGACAGCAGCGCGTCGGCCTTCGGGCGGAAGAACGGGAAGGTCGCCTCGCGCCAGCGTTCACGGCCCTGCTGGTCGATCAGCACCACCAGCCGTCTCGTGCCGTACCAGGCTTTGGCGCCGTAGGCGCGGCAGCAGGACTGATCCGGGTCGGAGAGCAGGGCGAAAGGGAAACGATGGTGGGCAGCGAAGCGCTGGTGGCGCTGGGAGGTCCCTGGGTTGATGCCCACCACCTGGATGCCGGCGGCGGCGAAGTCCGCCCAGCGATCGCGGTATTCGCACAATTGCGCGGTGCACACCGGGGTGTCGTCGCCGGGATAGAACACCAGCAGCAACGGCCCCTTGGCCCACAACGACGACAACGTCAGCGGCTGATCACCGGCATCGCGCAGGGTGCAGTCCGGGGCGGGAGCATTCATGGCTTGAGTGCTCACGGCGCCGGCACTGGCGCTGCAGGTGCAGGTACAGGTGCAGGTGCAGGCGTTTCGAGCGCGGGCGGACTGACATGCGTATGCCACATCGCCTTGAGCCAGGCGAACTGCCACCACACCGCCGCCGCCAGGAGCAGCAGCACGACGCTCAGGATGGTGAGATTCTTGCGCCGGCGTTTCTCCTTCTCATCGGAGAACGGATCGCCGAGCACGCGCCGCGAACCCGGCGGCAGGACCTTGGCTTCGGTCAGGTAGGCACCGAGGGGGATGTTGATCTTCACCCGTCCGTTGATGGCCCAACCGGTGCCTTCGAGGATCGGTCCCAAGGTGCGTTGCCGCAATTTGAGCCAGGCGATCAACATCGATGGCCCGGATATCAGCAGGACCATGCCGATGATACCCAGCGGCATCCACCAGCCGAGATTGACGAAGCCCGCCAGCGCGCCGCCGACCATGGTGCTGACCGCGCCGAGGCCGACGCCGAGGGCGGCGACGGTGCCCACTTCGAATTTCGGTTTGTCGGCCGGTGCCTTTCCCGCCGCGGCGGAGTCGACCGCGGTGGCCGCCACGCCCTGGATCTTGGTGGTGGCGGCGTCATCGGCGGTGGCCGCGCGTTTGGCCACCTGCTCCTCGACGAAGCGCACCAGCTTCTTGTACGGCGACCAGAAGGCCTGCCGGACGCTGATCGGATTGTCGATGATCTTGATGATGGTGGCGTCCCAATCGCGCCCCTGGCGATCGTAGAACAGGCCGTTGCGTCCGACCATCAGGTAGTCGCCATCACCCTGGGTGAAGCAGGCGGCGACCGTCATCTTTTCGCCGCTGGCGCGGCTGAGCGCGCAGTAGGCGATGTAGACCTTGCCGAGCGAACCCAGCGGGATGTGCGCGGCCGCATCGTCGACGCGCACGCACAGGCTGCACGACCGCTGGTCGAGAAACAACGTGCCGGCCTGGAAGATCGATTCCTTGGTCAGATCGTAGAAGTCGGAAAAATTGACGAAGTTGCGCAGCAGCACGCCCAGATCGCGGTAATTGCGCACCAGGCGTTCGACCTCGCCGAAACCGGCGACCTCCTGTTTGACCGCCAGATCCTTGGCGATCAGCGCCGACACCGCGGCCTGGTCGCCGGCCGAGACGATGGCGTGCACGCGGTCGGCACCCAGCTTCTCCACCGCCATGCCCTTCTTCGAGGTCAGCCAGGCCTCGTAGGGGGCGAAGCGCGCACACAGCGCGCCCCACTCGGCGTCGGTCAGCGAACTCTGGGTCGGGCTCGTCAGCGGCACCAGCACGGCGTTGCGGAAGGCGGCGATGCGCTCGCTCCACGCCGGATTCATCGCCTCGTCCAGTTGCAGCGCCTTGCGCGGCTCGATGCGTTGCAGCGGCAGGCCCACCACCTCGTCGGTGTGCAGGGAGAGGTCCTTGGCCGCGAAGGCGAGATAGTCCTGTTCGGCGCGGTTGAGCGCATTGGCCGCGCGATGGTCGTAAGCGGCCAGACGGCAGCGTGAGAAATAGTCGTTGATCTTGCCCTTCACCGCCGCGAACAGCGCGTGGGCGCTGGGCGTGGCATCGCCCAGGATCTGGGTGCCGGGGGCGGCCGACAGCCAGCCCGAGAGCGCGCCGCAGTCGGCGAAGAAGGCATCGGCCTTGGCCTGGTCGATCCCAGGCTTGCCGCTGCGGTCGGTGACGGCGCCCTGGATCGCGATGATGTCGAGCAGGGTCTGCTTGAGAGCGGGGGTCTCAGCAGCGTCGGCGATGATGATGCCGTCGCCGTTGAAGGTGGTGTCGACGAACAGCTTCACGGTGTCGCTGATGTCGGCGACGGTGACCATGCTCGCCGTGGGCTTGCCGAGATTGACCAGCACCTGTTTGGCCGAAGCGAGGAGCGCTTTGCCGGCGGGGGTGGTGTCATTGATCGCGCTCAACGGCAGGCCATCGAGGCCCTGCTTGAGGTCGGCCGGCTCCTTGAGCAGGCCGCAGGTCCAGGCCAAGGCGGCGATGACCTCCGGGGCACGGACCCGGCCGTCCTTGTCGGCGTCGATCAATTCCAGCGTGCGTGCATCGAACTGCAGACCTTTGACCGGACAGGTCAACGCTACCCACAGCTTCTGGTCGAGCTGAGCCAGGTTGCGGAAATCGTCAGCGGTGTCGAACAGCACCTGATCGAGGCCGCCAGCGCGGAAGAAGGTCCAGGTATGTGGTGCGGGCATTGGCAGTCCTGAGCGGATGGGGGCATCGAGCGTGGCCGCGGTTTCTAGACCGCAGAGGCGCTGACGCCAGCTCAGAGGTCCAACCGCAGAGGGCGCGGAGGGCGCAGAGGTGAGATTCCCAGCTCTGCGCCCTCTGCGGTTTG